>NZ_SMLA01000061.1:0-35698 GCF_004349225.1 Saccharopolyspora karakumensis | reverse complement strand
ATACCCGCACAACTCCCCCACGAAAAAACCGTTGTTCAGGATGTTGTGATGCGACAACGTCGCACCCTTCGGAAAACCCGTCGTCCCCGACGTGTACTGGATGTTGATCGCATCATCCGCCGACAGCGTCGACTGCACCGACCGGACGCGCTCGCGGTCGGCGGCGCGCCCCGCATCCAGCAACCGCTGCCAGCTCGGGTCGTCGAAGAACACGACCTCGTCCAAGGCCGCGCACCTGCCGCGGACCTCCTCCACGATGGCCACGTAGTCCGAGCTCTTGAACGACTTCGCCGACACCAGCACCCGGACACCGGCCTGGTTGAGCACGAACTCCAGCTCGTGCGACCGGTAGGCCGGGTTGATGTTGACCAGGATCGCGCCGATCCGCGCCGTCGCGTACTGGGTCAGCGTCCACTCGGCGCGGTTGGGGCCCCAGATCCCGACCCGGTCGCCCTTGACGACGCCCGCTTCGAGCAGACCGGCCGCGACGACGTCGACCTCCGCCAGGAACTCCTGATAGGTCCAGCGACGCCCCGTGGACACCTCCACGAGCGCGTCCTGGTCGGGGAAGCGGACGGCCGTGCGTTCGAGGTTCTCCCCGATGGTGTCGCCCAGCAACGGCACGTCCGAAACCCCGGACGCGTAGGACAGCTCGACCGCAGGCACGTTTTCCTCCCGGCAGGTGGCGTGTGTTCGTGACCGCACACAGTAGGGACCGGGAACGTGCCCGCGTTACACCCGAATTGGGGTAGGCCCGGGTGTCACGGCAGCAGCCAGGCGGATCGCGCGCGCACGACGGCCTCGTGCCGGGTGCGCGCTCCCAGCCTGCGCATCGCCGCGCGCAAGTACGCCTTCACCGTCTCGGGCGCGAGCGAAAGCCGTTCCGCCACCTCGACGTTGGTGCAGCCGAGCGCCACCTGCGAGAGGACGTCGATCTCCCGCCGGGACAACCGGATCTGCGTGGTCGGCTCGGTCTCGCCCGACCGCAGGTCGGTGAGGCGCTGCGCGACCTCGTACATCCGGGTCCGCAGGTCCGCGTCCTCCATGGACCCGGCGATCGCGCACAGCTCGGAGTGCACCGATCGCAGCTCTTCCAGGTTGGCCACGTCGGCGACGTCGGGGCGCCGGGTGGCCGCGACCGCCTCGGCCATCGACATCCGCCGGTCGACCTCGTCGCGGACCGCCAGTTCAGCGGCCAGGCGCCGCCCGGCCGCGATCAGCGAGTCCCGCGCCCGGTCCCCGACAGCGACCCGCTGGCGGATCGCTCCGTAGAGCACGGCACGGCACTTCCCGCGCACCCGCACGGGAACCGCGAGCACCGCCGACAGCCGTTCGGCCATGACCGGACCGTCGTAGTCGTGGGTGATGTGCCGGGCGGCTCCGTAGTCGGCGACACCGATCGGCCTGCCGAACGCCAGAGCCTGACCGCCGACTCCCCTGCCCTCGTGCACCTCCAGGTCGCGCAGGCGCGTGGTCAAGGTGCCGAAGCACTCGGTGAGCCGGACGCTGGAGCTGGTGACCTCACCGCCGAAGGCGACCGGGAAGTCCGATTCGGACGACACCGAGCGCAGTTCGGCGCGCAGCGCGTCGCGATCGTCCGGCCGCAGACGAGCTTCGCCGCTCGTCCGGTCATCAGGTCTCCGAGTCACGGCGCCGTTGTCGTCTCCGCTGCCGGCCATAGTGTCCGTCCTCCATTGGATGATCGACGCGTTCCGGTTTCACGCCGAGGACACCCACCACCCCGTAGTGGCACTGAGTTGCACGACTATACCCGCCATTTGGTCGCTGAAACGATTCCGCCCGGGCGCAGCATTTGCCGCATACCCCCTTACGGGGGCATCCATACGGGTGGTTGATCGAGCACTTCGCGTAACGAACCCATGACGCCGGCCACAGTCCCGCACCCCTGACCTCCGATGATCCGCTTTCGCCCGTTCGGCACTGTCCGTGACCTCTCGATCACCCCATCACGGGGGTATTGGAAGCGGAATCCGGTCCTGCAACATGACTCGCCAACCGACTCGCACCGACGAGTACGCACCAGACGGAAATACCACCGCGACACCGAGTTTCCCGAACCTCGCGACGCTTCCGAACTGACAAGCCCGTCGAAAGGTTGAGCCCCATGCGCTCCAGTCGCACGGACACCACCGCACCCGGCGCCACCAGCCCCAGCAGGCGCCGCTTCCTGGGATACCTGCTGGCGGCACCGACGCTGGTTGCCGCCGCCGAGCTCGGCGGCGGTTCCCTGCTCGGCCCCCCCGCGGCAGCCGCCGCGACCGGGGCGGGCGTGCCCCCGACGCCGCAGGTCGCCGACCACGTCGACCTCACCGACGGACTGGTCTACGCCGCACGCCCCACCGCGAACCTGATCTCCATCCAGCTCAACGAGGACGGCTCCGCCACCTTCGCGCTCAACCGCACCGAGGTCGGTCAGGGCCTGAGCACGGCGATCGCGATGCTCATCGCCGAGGAGCTCGAGTTACCCCTGGAGAAGGTGCACATCACCCTGGCCGACGCCCGGCCCGAGCTGGTGTTCAACCAGCTCACCGGCGGTTCGGCCTCGATCAGCGCGCTGTACTGGCCGGTGCGCACGGCGGCCGCGATCGCCAAGGGCCGGCTGCTGGAGGCCGCCGGCCACGTCCTCGGCGAGCAGGCGGACCTGCTGACCGCCAAGCTGGGCACGATCACGTCGGCGGCGGGCAACGCCATCCCCTACGGCGACCTCGTGCACAAGGCGGCCAGCGACACGACCACCCAGATCGAGGTGGACCTCAAGCCCGAGTCGGAGTTCAAGGTCGTCGGCAAGCCGACCAGGCGCATCGACGCGCTGGAAGCGGTGACCGGGCGCAAGAAGTTCACCACCGACCTGCAGGTCCCCGGCGCGAAGCCGACGATGGTCTGCCGGCCGCCGACGATCAACGGCACCGTGCGCGCGGTGAACAACATCGACCAGGTGCGCACGATGCCGGGCGTCACCGACGTCGTGCAGATCAGCAGCGGTGTCGCGGTGCGCGGTGAGACCTTCGGGCAGTGCATCGACGCGGTCAACGCGCTGGACGTGTCGTGGGGGCCGGGACCGGTCGACGACGAGTCCGACGCGACGGTCGAGCAGAAGCTCAAGGCCGCGACACCGCCCCCGGTGATCCCACCGACGCCGGCGACCCAGACCTTGGAGCGCCAGTACACCTTCGGCTTCGTCAACGGCAGCGCGCTGGGCGTCAACTCCGCGATCGCCGACGTCCGGCCCGACCGGGCCGAGATCTGGTCGACGGTCAAGGTCCCGATCGTCGCGCAGGCGGCCATCGCCCAGGAGCTCGGGCTCGCCCAGCCCCAGGTGACGGTGCACGTGGTGCCCGGTGGCGGTTCGTTCGGCCGCTGCCTGTTCCACGACGCCGCGTCCGAGGCCGCCGAGATCTCCAAGAAGCTCGGCAAGCCGGTCAAGCTCATGTGGCACCGCGCCGACGACTGCAGGCAGGGCCGCGTCCACCCGATGTCGGTGGGCACCATCCGGGCGTCGTTCACCAACGACGTGATCAGCCTGGAGCAGCACCTCGCCGGTGTGCGCACCGACTTCAGCCACGGCTTCGGCGAGGCGCTGACCTCCACCGCGAGCCGTCTGCCGCTGGCCGGGTACTCGATCTCCGAGGTCATCTTCACGCTGACCACGCCGTCGCTGTACAACTTCGGCGTCACCAAGACGCTGCTGACCGAGACGCACCAGAGCCCGGCCAACAACCAGAAGCGCGGCGGTTTCAACACCGGCAGCACGCGCAACGTGTACTCGCCGGACGTGGCGACCACGCGGGAGCTGTTCGTCGACGAGCTCGCCGAGAAGATGGGCATGAACCCGTACGACTTCCGGCGCAAGTACGTCAAGAACGAGAACCTGCTGAAGGTGCTGGACAAGGCCGCGGAAGTCGGCGGGTGGGGGCAGCCCACGCCGGACGGCGTCGGCCACGGGATCGCGCTGCACCACGAGTACAAGAACACGATGGCCTGCTTCGTGGAGATCGACTGCCGCCCGGAGACGGTCAACCGGCCGATCCGCGACGGCGTCACGGGGCCGCGGGTGACGCGGGGCGTGCTCGTCACGATCCCCGGGCACATCGTGGTCAACCCGCTCGGGCTCGAAGCCATGATGCAGGGCGGTTTCATCGACGGTTTCGCGCAGGCGCTGACCGCCAGCGTCCACCTCAACGAGGGCCGCATCGCCGAGGCCAGCTGGGACAACTTCTTCTACTGCCGGCAGTGGAACCTGCCGTTCGAGTTCACGCCGGTGATCCTGCCCGCCGAGGAGAGCGAGATGCCCTCCGGTGGCGGTGAGATGGGCGTCGCTCCCGCGTTCGCGGCCACCGCCTGCGCCTACCGCGCGGCCACCGGCACGACACCGACGTACTTCCCGATCAACCACAACGACCCGCTCGCGTTCGAGCCCTACCCGCACGTCCCGCCGCTGCCGCCGTCGCCGACCAACGGCCTGGACCACACCTACTGAGGAGGCAGAATGCCCGAGCACACCTTCAAGCTCAACGGCAAGCAGATCACGGTGGACGTCGAGGACGACGTGCGGCTGCTGTGGGTCATCCGCGACCTGCTCGGCCTCACGGGTCCGAAGTACGGGTGCGGGATCAACGTCTGCAAGGCGTGCACCAGCCACATCAACGGCAAGGCGTTCAACCCCTGCTCGGTGCAGGTCAAGGACGTCGAAGCCTCGGATGAGATCACCACGATCGAGGGCCTGCCGGACACCGTCGGCGAGGAGCTGCACCCGATGCAGGAGGCGTGGCTCGATCACGACGTCGTGCAGTGCGGCTACTGCCAACCGGGCCAGATCATGGCGGCGGTGGCCAAGGTCAAGCAGGCCCAGGCGAAGGGCCGGGAGATCACCGACGCCGACATCGAGGAGATCCGCAACGTGTGCCGCTGCGGCACCTACTTCCGGATCCGGGAGGCCATCAAGGACGGTTCCACGAGGATGTGACCCCACGCGGAAGGGCCGCCTCGCACGCGGTGCGGGGCGGCCCTTCCGCGGGTGTCAGCCTTCTTCGGCGACGGGTTCCAGGCGGACGATGACGCCCTTGGACGTCGGCGTGTTGCTGACGTCGGCGACGCTGTCGAGCGGGACGAGCACGTTGGTCTCCGGGTAGTACGCGGCGGCCGACCCCCGCGCCGCCGGGTAACCGACCACGCGGAAGTTCGCGGCCCGCCGCTCGACCCCGTCGTGCCACACGCTGACGATGTCCACCACGGAGCGATCGGCGATGCCGAGCTCCTCCAGGTCCGCCGGGTTGACCATCACGACGCGGCGGGCGTCGTGGATGCCGCGGTAGCGGTCGTCGTTGGCGTACGGGATGGTGTTCCACTGGTCGTGCGAGCGCAGCGACTGCAGGACCAGGTACCCGTCGGGCGCCGAGAGCCACTCGAACTCGTTGGAGCTGAACACCGCCTTGCCTCCCGGCGTGCGGAAATCACCGCGGTTGACCGGGTTCGGCAGCGGGAAGCCCGCCGGGTCGGCCACGCGCCGGTTGAAGTCCTCGAAGTCGGGTACGACGCGCGAGATCCGGTCGCGGATCGCGTCGTAGTTCGCCTCGAACTCCTCCCACGGGATGGCCGGGCCCTCCCCCAGCGTCCGGCGGGCCAGCCGGGTCAGGATCGCGACCTCGCTCAGCAGCGCCTCCGACGCCGGTTCGAGCCGGCCGAAGGAGGCGTGCACCATGCTCATCGAGTCCTCGACGGTGACGAACTGCTCGACACCGTCCTGCACGTCCCGGTCGCTGCGTCCCAGAGTGGGCAGGATCAGGGCGGTTTCGCCGCACACGGTGTGGGAGCGGTTGAGCTTGGTGGAGATGTGCGCGGTCAGCCGGCACTGGCGCATCGCCTTCTCGGTGACCTCGCTGTCCGGCGAGGCGCGGACGAAGTTGCCCGCCACGCCGAGGAAGAACCGCGCGCGTCCGTCGAGCATCGCCCGGATGGAGTCCACCGAGTCCCAGCCGTGCTCCTTCGGCGGTGTGAAGCCGAATTCCGCTTCGAGGGAGTCCAGGAAGGACTGCGGGACGCGTTCCCAGATCCCCATGGTGCGGTCGCCCTGGACGTTGCTGTGCCCGCGCACCGGGCACGCACCGGCGCCGGGTTTGCCGAGGTTGCCGCGCAGCATCAGGAAGTTGATGATCTCGCGGATGGTGGCGACGCCGTGCTTCTGCTGGGTCAGTCCCATCGCCCAGCAGGCGATGACGCTGTTGCTGGCCAGGACGCGGTCGCGCACCTGCTCGATCTCGGCGCGGGTGAGGCCGGTCGCGGCGTGCACCTCGTCCCAGGACAGCTCGCGCGCCTGGCGGGCGAACTCCTCGAAGCCCGTGGTGTGAGCGCGGATGAACTCGTGGTCCAGGACGGTGCCCGGGGCGGCGTCCTCGGCCTCGAGCAGCAGCAGGTTCAACGCCTTGAACAGCGCGAGGTCACCGCCGGGGCGGATCTGCAGGAACTGGTCGGCGATCGCGGTGCCCCGGCCGAGCACGCCGCGGACCTTCTGCGGGTTCTTGAACCGCATCAGTCCGGCCTCGGGCAGCGGGTTGACGGCGACGACCTCGCCGCCGTTGTGCTTGGCGCGTTCCAGCGCGGTGAGCATCCGCGGGTGGTTGGTGCCCGGGTTCTGGCCGATGACGAAGATCAGGTCGGAGCGGTGCAGGTCGTCGAGGCTGACGGTGCCCTTGCCGACGCCGAGGGTCTCCTGCATCGCCGAGCCGCTGGACTCGTGGCACATGTTGCTGCAGTCGGGCAGGTTGTTGGTGCCGTAGGCGCGGGCGAACAGCTGGAGCAGGAACGCGGCTTCGTTGCTGACCCGGCCCGAGGTGTAGAACAGGGCCTCGTTGGGCGAGTCGAGCGAGCGCAGTTCCGCGGCGAGCAGGTCGAGGGCGTCGTCCCAGCTGATCGGCTCGTAGAAGTCCGAGTCGGAGCGCTTGACCATGGGCTCGGTCAGTCGCCCCTGCTGGTTGAGCCAGTAGTCGGACTTCTCGTCGAGCTCGGAGACCGAGTACTGCTGGAAGAACTCGCGGGTGACGCGGTGCGAGGTCGCCTCGTCGTTGACGTGCTTGGCGCCGTTCTCGCAGTACTCGTTCATCGGTCGGTGCTTCGGGTCCGGGTCGGGCCACGCGCAGCCGGGGCAGTCGATTCCCTTGCCCTGGTTGAGGTTCAGCAGCGTCAGCGCGGTCCGGCGCGGCGAGGTCTGGCTGAGCGAGTACTGCAACGCGTGGCCGACCGCCGGTGCCCCGGTGGCCCACGTCTTCGGCGCGGTCACCTTCAGATCGTCGACCGGATCTTCCCTACGACTCATGCTGCGGCCGTTCCCCTGTTCATCCCTCGCGCACCGTTGCGCCACTGTGGAATCGCGACTCCCGCCAGCTAATGCCGATCTCGAACCGAAGTCAAAGAACCGACACCTATGGGTCGATAACCACCTCTTCTCGACCCGCCCCGAAACCCCGGAACACCGCGAACCAGCAGGTCACAGCACCGCTGCATCCCACATTCCGATTCCCGCACGAGTCCGGACTGTGCCCGGCATCACTCCGGCAACCGACACCCCGCGAGCAGGCGCTCCCCGATTTCAGTGGAATTCCGGAGTCGGATTTCCACTGAGATCGGGGACGGATTCGAGGGCCCGGATCGGCGGGCTTGTGCCAACCTGATCGCGCACCGGCGGGCGCACGGTCGGTTCGTGCCTGTCGGTTCAGTCGCCGGAGTGGTCCGGCAGGAGCTGTGCCGCGAGCGACCGTGCCGTGGCAGTGAGCGCGGCCGCGTCCAGCCCGGTCCGGCTCACGAGCCGTTGTTGCGCGGTCAGGAGGGCCCGTGCCCGTGCGGCCGGATCGGCTCCGGCCGGCAGGTCGCCCTCCGGTTGGACGCGGGCGGCTCACGCCGCAGGCGTCGTCTTCCTCGCCAGCCCGCAGGCCCCCTACGTCACCGGCTCAGTGCTTCGCGCCAGGCCAATTGATCCGCGAAGGAGTGAGTGCACGGCGTTAACGATGGTCGTCGGGACTTCGGAGAATCCGATGTTCCCGCCGAGCGGCGGGCTCCTGCGCGCTCGGGCACGCGCGCACGTGAACCGTGCTTCGCAGTCCCGGACTCCGTTCCCCCGGGACTGCGAAGCACGTGGGATCAGCCGGCGAGGGTGCCCGCGATGCTGGCGCACAGCTCGTAGGTGGCCCAGAGCCCGACCCCACCGATGAGGGCGAGGATCGTGGTCTCCCACCACTTGTTGGCGTAACCGTCGGTCATCAGGGAGCGCTTCGTGGTCATCACGATGAGCCCGACGATGATCATGGGCACGGTCAGCACGTTCACCGAGTTGCCGAGCAGGGTGATGATCACCATGCCGGGCATTCCGGGCAGCGAGAACACGATCGGCACGGTCATGATCACCGTGAGGATGGCCCAAAACAACGGGTCGTAGGAGAACGCCTCCTTGTCCGCCACCCCGGCCAGGTCGCGGTGGGCGCGCAGTCGTTCCAACCGATCGGGACGGGACTTGTGCAACGACTCCACGAACATGCGCACGAACACGCGCGGCTGGGTGACGATGTTGTTGAACACGGTGAAGAAGATCGCCAGCCACATGATCGGCGGCCCGGCCGGTCCGATCGCCTTCTCCATCATGCTCGCGAGCCCGTCCGCGGAGGACACGCTTTCGCCGGTCCCGTGCAGGGTCTCGGCCGCGACCACCCACACCGCCAGCACCAGGCCGAACATCACGAAGCTGCCGAAGCGCAGGTCCAGCCGCTGCAACTTGAGATATCCGGGTCCGCGCCAGCCCTTCTCGTGCATCAGGTACGGGTAGAGCAGGTTGGCCGCCGAGCCGCCGACAGCACCGATGAGACCGACCGCTGTGCTCGCCGCCGTGATGTACCCGGCTTCACCGGGTGGCATCTCGAACAGCAACCCGCCGAACAGCTTCGGCACGTCCAGGCCGGTGCCGATCAACGCCAGCAGGAAGCAGACCACGAGCACGGCCATGGTGATCTGGGCGACGATCTCGAGCCCGCGGAAGTGCCCCTTGCGCCGTGCCGCCAGCGCGTAGGCCACGGCGGTGGTGAACACGGCCCACAGCGGGATGCCCCAGCTGCCCAGCGGCAGGATCGGCCGAAACAGGGCGTCGAGCGCGGTCGCCGCGGCCAGAGTCAGGAAGGAGACGTAGACGAACCCGAGCGCGCAGGTGGTGGCCCCGATGAACATCGGGAAGCCCTTCCACACCCTGCCGTAGCCGTCCAGGATGGTCTCGTCGCCCACCGAGTTGCACAGCTGGTACTTCGACATCGCCGAGACGATGAAGTACCGGGAGAAGGTGGCGACCACCAGCGTCCAGATCAGCGCGTAGCCGAAGGTGGAGCCGGAGACCGAGGCGCTGATGAAATCGCCCGTCCCCAGCCAGGACATCACCACGACGATGCCCGGCCCCATGCTCCTGAGGAAACCGGACCAGGTCTCGGGTGGTCCGGGGTGCTCCACCGCCGCGGTATTCGCGTTGACTTCACTAGCCATGGTTGCTCCGTTGCAAAGGCCGAGTTTCAGCCGCCGAACCAGGAGGGCGACACGCGAACGTGCTTGATGGCCCGGCGGAAGTGGGTGAAGGCGACGTGCAGGTCGCCGTCGTCGGTCTGGGTGATCGAGGGGTAGGACAGCTCTCGGTTGAGGCCGTCGCGGGAGTTGTTGGTCAGGCAGTAGCCGTCGCCGACCTCCACGTCGCGGCGAACCGGCCAGCTGCGCCCGCCGTCGGCGGACAGGGCCACGGTCAGCGGGGCGCGCGGGGCGCCCCAGAACGCGGTTCCGGGCGGTCGTTCCTGCGCCGCGGCTGGGTCGGTGATCGCGTCGCCGTCGATCTCGTCGTAGAGGGAGGCGCGGCGCTCGGTGGCGTCCGCGGCGCTGCTGTGGTTGTAGGCCAGCGCGAGCCGCCCATCGCGTAGTGCGGTGATCTGGATCGATGAGTTGTTGTTGGGCAGCTCGGTCGGTTCGGGCTCGCTCCAGGCGATGCCGTCGGTGGACCGGCTGGCGAAGATGGCGTCGGCCTGACGGCGTCGGAACAGCGCGAGCAGACCTCCCTCGGCCAGGGGCACCACGTTCATGTGCACGCACCCGGTGCTGCCCGGGACCTCGTGGTGCGACCAAGTGGCGCCCTGGTCGTCGGAGACCAGCACCGCGCTGGTGTCCTCGTCTCCGCGCCACCGGCCCGTCTCCGGACGCACGCAGTGGAAGACCGGAAGCAGCCAGCGGCCGGATTCCAGCACCACAACGGGTTGCCGGACGAACACACCACCGGTGTCCGAAGCGGGGATGAGGGTGCGCGGCGAACTCCAGCTGCGTCCCTCGTCACCGGAGACGACGAGGCGCACCTCGGCGGTGTCCTGGTCCCCGGAGTGCTGCGCGGTGTACAGCAACCAGAGATCGCCACCGGGCGCGGGGAAGAGGACCGGATTCTGCTCGGAGCGTTCGGGGTCGGCCGAAACCTGGACAGGTTCGCTCCAGCGCCCCGCGCGATCGAGGCGGGCGAACCAGACGTTGATGTCGGAGAGCCCTTCCTGCGTCCCGGCGAACCAGGCGCAGCCGAGCTCGCCGCTGGCCAGCGGCATGAGGTTGGCGGCGTGCGATTGCGCGGTGCCCGCGCTCAGGTAGGTCTCGAACCGGCTCGGCTCGACTTCGCGGAGCACGCCGTCGACGATCAGGTCGGTCATGACTTCGCCGCCTCCAAGTGCTCGCCCGCCACCCGTTCCAGGTGCACCAAATCGCAGGCGATGCTGGCGAACGTGTAGCCCTGTTCCAGCCTGCGCGCAGCGGACGCGCCATCGGGCGTGTGGATGCCGGCCGCGATTCCCGCTTCGGCTGCCGCCTCCTTGATGTCCGCCACCGCCTGCTCGAATTCCTCGGCCACGGCCGGATCGCCCGGGAACGCTCCGCCGACGGCCAAGCACAGGTCCGATGGACCCACGTAGACGCCGTCGATGCCCTCGGTCGCGCAGATCTCGCGGACGTTGGCGAGGCCTTGCGGGGTTTCGATCATCGCCAGCAGCACGGTGCTCTCGTCGGCATCAGCCGGGCGCGGCCCGATCCGCAGTCCCGAGCGCATCGGGCCGTAGGAGCGTCGTCCGCGCGGCGGGTAGCGCGTGGCGGCCACGGCCGCGCGGGCGTCCTCGGCCGAGTCGACCAGCGGGACGATGATTCCACCCGAACCCGCGTCGAGGGCGTGCCCGATGGCAGCGGGATCGTTGGCTTCCACCCGGGTCAGGCCGACGGACCCACTGCCGGCGTCGATGGCCATCATGGCGTTGAGCAGCCCGGAGTAGCCGAGCAGGCCGTGCTGGGCGTCGACGGCGACGTAGTCGTAGCCGAGCCGGGCGATGCGCTCGGTGCCGATCGGGTTGTCGAGCACCACCCAGTAGCCGACGACCCTCTCGCGGGCGCGCAGCTTGTGCGCGAATTCCGCTGCGGACACGGATTTTCCTTTCGTTTGCGACGATCTCAGCGGTTGTAGGCGGGCATCGGACCGCGCAGGAACTCCCCGACGGAGTCGCACGCCTCGACCACGTCCGACGGGAGCGGTCCGGCGCCCAGCGCCGCGATGTTGGATTCGAGCTGGTCGACCTTGGAGCCGCCGAGCAGCACGGCCGAGGTGGCCGATTTGCTGAGCACCCAGCGAAGCGAGAGCTCCACCAGTGGGATCCCGGCGTTCTCGGCGACGCTGTCGAGGCGTTCGATCGCACCGAAGAGCCGCTCGTCCCAGTAGCGCTTCCGGTACATCTCGGCGAGCCGCGAGTCTGCGAAGCGTCCCGAGGACGGATCGCGCTCGAAGCTGTGCCTGCCGGTGAGCAGTCCGCCGGCCAGCGGGTTGTAGACCACGGTCAGCAGACCTGTCGTGTCGGCGAACTCGACGTACTCGTCCTCGACGCGACGGGCCAGCAGGTTGTACAGCTGCTGGGCGATGACCGGGCGCGGTGCGCCGACCTCGTCAGCGACGTGGTTGAGCTCGGCGATCTGCCAGGCGGCGAAGTTGGAGACGCCGAGGGCACCGATCTTCCCCTCGTCGACCAGGCTCGCGACCGCGGTGAGCGTGTCGGCGAGCGAGGCCGCGCGGTCGGGCTGGTGCAGGTAGAACAGGTCGATTCGCTCCGCACCGAGCCGCGAGAGACTCCCGTCGACGCTGGCCCGCAGACCCTCGGGCGACAGCGGCGAGTGGTCGCCCGCGTCCGGGTGCGGCATGCCCGCCTTGGTGGCCAGCGAGATGCGGTCGCGCCGAGCGGGTAGGAGTTCACCGAGGATGCGCTCGGTCTCGCCGCCCGCGTATCCGTTGGCCGTGTCCACCGCGGTGATGCCCGCGTCGAGCGCGGTGTCGAGCATCTTCGCCGCTCCGGCCGCATCGACGGTGTCGCCGAACGTCATCGTCCCGAGCACGAGGGACGACATGGGCACCTCGACGCCAGGCACCTCCAAATGCGAAAAACTCATGCGGGGACTCCTCGGGGGAATGCGGTGGCCACCCGGCCTCGTTGCGTGGATCACCATCGCAGGGATGCGCGTTTCGCGCAATAGCGATGGCGCGAAACACGCAATTCCGCTAGCGTGGCCGCCAAGCCGCAAGACCGACCCCGGACAAGCCGCAAGAACCGCGCTGAACTACGACGAGGAGCCGGAATTGCTGGAGAACGGACTTCTCGCGCTGGCCGACGACTTGTCCGGTGCCGTGGAGACAGCTGCGTGCCTACGACCCCTCGGGCAGTCCACGACGGTCGAACTCACGCGGCAAGGCTCTGCCCCAACTGCGCACAACGCGCAATCCGTGGTCGCGGTGGACCTCGACATCCGCGCGCTCCCCGCCACCACGGCGGGTCGGATCACCTCCACCGCCCTGCGTGGCGCGGGGGACCGCGGCGTCTTCGTCAAGATCGATTCGCAGCTTCGCGGCAACGTCGGCGCGGTGCTGAGCGCTGCCGCGGATCGACCGCTGGTCGTCGCACCCGCGCTGCCCGCGCTGCACCGGTCCGTGGTGGGCGGTGTCGCGCACCTGCACGGCGTCCCGCTGCACCGCTCGGCCGCGTGGCAGGTCGAGGGCGCGTCTCCGCCGCGCAGCATCGCCGAGGCCCTCGCGCCGCTCCCCTGCCGCACCATCCCGCTGGGGACGGTCCGATCGGCATCGCTCCGCGCCGCCTTGGCCGAATGCATCGCCACCGGTGAAGTTCCGATCTGCGACAGTGAGGTGGACGCCGACCTCGACGCCGTGGTGGCCGCAGCTCCGGATGGGGCTCGACTGGCCGGCTCAGGTGGCCTGGCCGCGGCCATGGGGCGCACCGCGCCAGCAACTGCCGACAAAACTCCGGTCACACCAACGGGAAACCCGTTGCTCCTCGTGGTCGGAACGGCTTCGCCCGAGGCCGCCGAGCAGTTGCGCGTCGCCGAGCTGCGCGGAGTGCGCACCGTGGCCTGCGGCACCGCCGACCTCGTCGGTCAGGGCACCAGCGAGTCCGCGCTCTCCCGCGCGCTCGTCGCACTCGAACGCGGACCGACCGCCCTGCGCATCGACCCATCCGAGCCGGTCGCACCCGGGCAGTCGCGAAACCTGGCGCGGGGGCTGGCTTCCACTGCCGCGGGTGTCGTCGAACGCCAACCCGGCCCGGTCGACGTCGTTCTCACCGGCGGTGAAACCGCTCGGCTGGTGCTCGACGCGCTCGGCGTGCCAACGCTGGTCCCGGTCGGCCAGATCCACCACGGTGCCGTGCACAGCCGCACCCCCGCCGGTACGTCCGTGGTGACGCGTCCCGGCAGCTTCGGCGAGAGCGACAGCCTCGCCCGGATCGTTGAACACCTCCGTCCCGCTGGAATCGAAAGGTTGCCGAAGTGAACAGTGCCTCCACCACACCCGTGATCGCCGTGACGATGGGCGACGGGGCCGGAATCGGGCCCGAGGTCACCGTCGGGGCGCTCCTCGACGAGGCCACCGCCGGTCGGTGCCGTCCCATCGTGATCGGCGACGCCGGCCGGTTGCGGAAAGCCGCCCGCATTCTCGGTGTCGACGCCGAGGTCATCGCGGTCGACTCCGTCGACGACGCGGTCTTCACCCCGGGCCGGATCAACGTCATCGACCTCGGCCTGCTGCCCGCTGATCTCCCGTGGGGCGCGGTGTCCCCGGTCGCCGGTGACGCCGCCTACCACTACATCCGGGTGGCGAGCGAGCTGGCGACGAGCGGTGCGGCGCAGGCCATCTGCACCGCACCCCTGAACAAGGAGGCGCTGCACGCCGCCGGGCACGTCTTCCCGGGCCACACCGAGCTGCTCGCGCACCTGACCGGCACCGACGAGGTGTCGATGATGCTGGCGACCCCGGCGATGAAGGTCATCCACGTGACCACCCACATCGGACTGATCGACGCCGTCGCCGCGATCGAGCCCGGCATCGTCGAGCGCACCGTGCGCCGCGGTGACCGAACGCTGCGCGACTCGGGCATCGAGTCCCCGCGCATCGGCGTCTGCGGCATCAACCCGCATGCCGGCGAGAACGGCCTGTTCGGCTACGGCGAGGAGGACGAGAAGATCGTCCCCGCGCTGGAGAAGCTGCGCGCCGACGGCATCGACGCCCAGGGCCCGCTGCCCGCCGACACCGCGTTCTTCCTGGCCACGCGTGGCGAGTACGACCTCATCGTGGCGATGTACCACGACCAGGGCCATGGGCCGGTGAAGGTGCTCGGCATCGAGACCGGCGTGAACATCACCGTCGGCCTGCCCGTCATCCGAACCTCGGTCGACCACGGCACGGCCTTCGACATCGCGGGTACCGGCAAAGCAGGCAGCGAAAGCATGGTCGAAGCCATCCGCCAGGCCGCGAACCTGTGCGCGTGAGCTGAACGGGGGACGACGCGATGTCCTACGGTGCGCGGGAGCGCAGGGCCGCGATCCTGCGCTTGGCCGGCTCCTCCGGATTGACCAGCGTCGACGAGCTGTCGAGCACCTTCGGAGTGACGGCTTCGACGATCCGGCGAGACCTCGCGCAGCTGCAGGCCGCAGGCAGGCTGGCCCGGACCTACGGCGGCGCGATGCCGCTGGCGCACGAAGCGTCACTGCGGCAGCGCAACGGCGAGGCGACCGAAGCCAAGCAGGCCATCGCCCGTTGGGCGGCCGATCAGGTGCAGCCCGGCGAAACCGTTCTGCTCGACTCCGGCAGCACCACCACGGCCCTCGCCCGCGAGCTGTCGCACCGCAGCGACCTAATGGTCGTCACCACGGCGATCACCGTGCTTCACGAGCTCGCCCACGCAGATCTGCACGTCGAATGCCTGGGCGGGGTGTTGCGGCAGCTCAGCCAGGGGTTCGTCGGTCCGCTGACCGAGGCCGCCCTGGAACGCCGGACGTTCGACCGCGCGTTCCTGGGCGCCGACGGCGTCACCGCCGAGCACGGCATCTGCGAGGCGGATCTGGAGCAGACCCGCCTCAAGGAACTCATGGCGCAGCGAGCCGACCACGTCTACGTCCTGGTGCACGCCGACAAGCTCGGCCAGCGGCCCTTCCGTGCGCACACCCCGTTGAGCCCGCACTGGACCCTCGTCACCGACGACTCGGTCAGCCCCGGGACCTCAGCCCACTTCCACGCCCAGGGCCTCAACGTGGTCGTCGCCTGAATCAGCTCGCCTTCGGGGTGAGGACGACCGGGAGGGTGCGCGGGGCGTGGACGTGGACGCTGCGGCGGTAGGTGAGCTCGGCGGGGTCGGCGACGACGCGCAGGTTCGGGTGGCGGCGGAACAGGGCCTCCAGGGCGACTTCGCCCTCGAGGCGCACCAGGGCCGCGCCGAGGCATCGGTGGATGCCGTGGCCGAAGGCGAGGTGGCCGCCGGTGTCGCGGTCGGGGTCCAGGGTGTCCGGGTCCGGGTAGCGGTCCGGATCGCGGTTGGCCGCACCGGTGGACAGCGTCACCGACTCACCCCTGGCGATCTTCACCCCGCCGATCTCCATGTCCTCGGTGGCGAAGCGCAGCGAGGCGTTGAGCGCGGGCGACAACCAGCGCAGCAGCTCCTCGACCAGCGAGGGCACCTTCGCCGGGTCGGTGAGGCGGGCGCGGGCGGAGTCGTCGTCGACCAGCGCCCGGACGCTGTTGGTGATGAACACCGCGGTGGTCTCGTGGCCCGCCATCAGCAGCAGCATGGCCATCGCGACGATCTCCAGGTCGGAGAGCCGGTCGCCCTCGTCGGAGGCGGAGATCAGCGCGGACAGCAGGGCGTCGTCGGGCGCTGCTCGCTTGGCGGCGACCAGCCCTTCCAGGTAGGTGGCCATCTGGGCGGAGGCTCGGGCGAGCTCTTCGTCCGGGCACTCGTCGATGAGCACTGTGGACAGTCGGGCGAACTCCTCGCGGTCGATCTCCGGGACCCCGAGGAGTTCGCTGATCACCACCATCGGCAGCACGATCGCGAAGCGGGCCACCAGGTCGACCGGTTCGTCCTGCGGCAGCTCCGCCAGCAGTTCCTCAGCGAGGGATTCCACGCGCGGGCGCAGCGCGGCGATGCCGCGGGCGGTGAACGCCTGGGTGACCAGGCTGCGCAACCGGGTGTGCTCCGGCGGGTCGAGCGAGGTCAGCATGTGCGACATCGGGGCGGGCAGCCCGGGCGGGGCGGCGGCGCGCTCCTCGGCGGGCAGGCTGGAGCGCCAGTCCTTGGCCAGGCGTTCGTCGGTGAGCCCGGCCTTCACCTCGTCGTAGCGGGTGACCAGCCAGCTGCGCCCGCCCTCGAAGTCGACCTCCTGGACGGGGCAGGTCCGGCGCGCTTCGGCGAAGGCCGCGTGCGGGTCCTGCCAGTAGTGCTCGGTGAAGGAATCCTTCTGCGTCGCACCGGTCATCGGGTTCTCCATTCCGTGAAGTGCCGCGGTCAGCGCAGGGCGTCGCGGGAGCGGCCGAGCGCGCGCAGCGCCATGCCCTGCGCCAGCGCCGGGTTGCTGTAGCGGCTGACGTGGCGGACGTACTCGTTGACGCTCTCCGAGGGCCAGCCGCCGCCGGGTTCTCGCTGGTCGAGCAGCCAGTTCAGCCCGTCGCGCACCGACTCCGGGGAGGTTCCGGCGGCGAGCAGCCCCGAGATCGCCCAGCCGGTCTCCTCGACGGTGGCGGGCGCGCCGTGCCCGTCGCCCCACGAGCCGTCGGCGTTGCGGGCCTGCTCCAGCCAGGCCGTCGCACGCCGCGCCGGTTCCTCGTCGGCGCGACCGGCCTTGGAGAAGGTTTCGAGCACGGCGGCGGTGGCCATCGTGTGGTGGCGGTACCAGACGGATTCGAACGAGCCGTCCGGCAGCTGCGCCTCGGCCAGCCAGCGCAGGGCGCGCCGAACCCTGCTGTCGTCGGCCGGGATCCCGGAGTCCAGCAGCGCGTCGACGGCCTGCACGGTGGTCATCGGGCACGGCCCGCTGTTGGCGACCTTGGTGTTGCGCACGCACAGCCCCCACGAGCCGCGCGAGTCCTGCAAGCGGGTCAGCCAGTCCACGCCGAGCCCGATCGACTTCGCCTGCGCGTCACCGGGCATCCGGCACAGCACGGACAGGATCTCGCTGGTCTCCAGCGTCGACGGCCAGCCCGCGGTCCCGGCCCAGCCCCAATACCCGGGCGGGCAGCCGAAGGCGAGGAACGGCCGGTGCTGCTGCAACCGCACGAACAGCTCGGTGGAGGCCGCCAGCCTCGGGTCGTCGGCGTAGCCGGCCTCGGCGAGCCCGCGCGCGGCGTACATGGTCCACGCCGCGTCGAGCGGGCCGGTCTGCCACCAGCCGTCGGGGTCCATGGTCGTGCGGAACCACTTCACCGCGGCGTCGACGAGGTCCGGCGCGAGCTCCGCGCGGGCCAGTCCGGTGCACACCAGTCCGGTGACCCACGCGTTCTCGCACCAGGCCCCGGTCGAGCCCTCGTGCTCGTGCACCTGCCGGATCGCCTTGACCGCGTTGGCCTCTCCCAGCTTGGCCAGCAGGCGGTGGAAGGGGTTGAGCGGCTTGTGCTTGGCCTGGGCCAGGCCGAGCGCGAACGCCATCGGGATCCGCAGGTCGAACAGCTTGCGGTACAGGCTCGGAACGAGCGCCACTTCCAGCGGGAACCGGTGCATCTCCTCCTGCGACAGCCAGCCGACGAAGCCGTAGTACTGGCGACACCACGAGACGACCTCGGGGTGCGGGATCGCGTCCAGGCCACCGAAGTCCGCCATCCACCGCTGACCGGAGCGCACGGCCGCGGCGCTGCCCTCCGGGTCCACCAGGTGCAGCACCGCCGAGCTCACCGCCGTCGGCCCGGCTTCGCTGTCCAGGCCCGGAACCATCGCCCAGCCTCCGTCGGCGTTCTGGGTGCGCCGCAGCCACCCGGCGCCGGCCTCGATCAGATCCGCGCTGCCCTGCGGATCGGCGTAGTGCAGCGCGGACAGCGCGCCGACCGTGCCCAGCGTGGAGGTCAGGTTGTCCTCGCAGTAGTCGAACACGCCGTCGGCGCGCTGGGCGCGGAACAACGCCTCCGCGCCCTCCCTGATCGCCTGGTCGAGGGCGTCAGGCTCCGGCTGCACCGTCGTCATGCGGATTCCTCCAGTCCGGCCGTGCGCGAACCGGGCACGGCCTCCTCCTCAAGGATGTCGCCGAATTCGCTGCTGCGGCCACGACTGATGAGATTCGTTTCCCGCCGTGCCGTTTCGGCTGGCCGGACTCTACGCGAGCAGATCGCGTTTCGACCACATCCGCAGACCGGTGGTGATGGATTTTCGCGAGGTTCCGGCAATTTCCCGGATAGCCGGCAAATTCTCGCCTCGTCCACGGTGAACCGTTTTCGCCCCCGTGGACGTGAACTGCGGGTTTACCGGTATTCCCGAGAAACGGCCCCTGATAAGCCTTTTCTCAGCGGCAATTCGTTGACAAGCGCGCGGACGAGGAATGAAGATCGTCCTCGTCAGGCCATCGGCGAGAGAAGGAAGCACTCGGACCCGCTGGTCCGTTCCGCCTGATTCCGGTCTTCCACGTTTCGCGTCAAGCCCGCGCGCTTGCCGGAGAGTTGCGTGCGCACGTCATGAACGGAGATCAGCCTGTGCCCACCATTCGGCACCAGTTGTCCCTCAACGAGAACTTCGCGGCACCGCTGCCCGGCGTGCGCGAGGCCATCGTGCACAGCTCCGACCGGGTCAACCTGACGCTCGACGCGATGTCGGCGGGGCTCACGCGCGCCATCGCCGAGCACGTCGGGCTGGACTCCACCGAGGTGTTCGTCGGCCCGGGTTCGGGGGCGCTGCTCCAGCAGTTCCTCACGACCTTCGCCGGTGGCGGCGAGATCGTCTACGCCTGGCCCTCGTTCGAGATGTACCCGCTGCTGGTGCGCTGCGCGGGCGCGACACCGGTCGCGGTGCCGCTGCGCGATGACGCCCACGACCTGGCCGCGATGGCCGACGCCATCACCGACCGCACCAAGATCGTGCTGCTGTGCAACCCGAACAACCCGACTGGCACGGTGTTCGGGGACGACGAGCTGCGCGCGTTCCTCGACCGGATCCCCTCGGGTGTGCGGGTTCTCATCGACGAGGCCTACGCCGACTTCGCCGATCAGTCCGCGATCGCCCGCGGCATCGCGCTGGCCTCCGAAGACCCGCGGGTGTCGGTGGTGCGGACGTTCTCGAAGTCCCACGGGCTGCTGGGGCTGCGGGTCGGCTACCTCATCGCCAACGAGGCGGTGGTCACCGCGCTCACCCCGGGCTCGTACTTCTTCCGGGTCAGCACCGTGGCGCAGGACGCCGCGCTGGCCGCGCTGCGCGCCGAGGACGTCATGCGCGAGCAGTGCGCGGAAGTGGCCGCCGAGCGGGATCGGGTGCACACCGGGTTCACCGAGCTGGGCCTGGACGTTCCGCGCAGCCACGGCAACTTCCACTGGCTGCGCTTGGGCGAGGCCAACGACGAGTTCGTGCGGTTCTGCGACGAGTTCGGCGTGCAGGTGCGCGCTCTCGCCGACGGCGCCGGGGTCCGGGTGACCGTGGGCACCACCGAGGCCAACGACCTGGTGCTGGAACTGACCCGGCGCTTCCTCGCCGGTGACAGAGCCGGTGCTCCGCGGACGGTGAACGCGTGAGATGACCGACGACACCGGAATCGGCTCGCCGGAGTGGGTGGAGCTGCTCGGCCGCGAGATGCGCAAGCGGTGGTCGGCGGTCGCCGATCGCACCGAGCAGATGGCCGGGCACGCACTGCTCGCGCCTGGGAAGATGCTGCGGCCCGTGCTGCTGCTCACCTCCGCCGAGGCCACCGGCGGTGACAGCGCCCAGCTGCTCCCGGCCGCGCTGGCCGTGGAGTACCTGCACGTGGCCACCCTGGTGCACGACGACATCATCGACGACGACCGGCTGCGTCGTGGACGTCCCACCGTGCACGCCGAGTACGGCATGGCCGATGCGCTGGTCACCGGCGATTTCCTGATCCTGAACATGGTCACCTCCCTCTCGGAGTGCGCGGCCGTGCCGCGCTCGGCGGTGCTCGAAGCGGCCCGCGTGCTGGCCGGCGCGGGTTCCGACGTGTGCCGGGGTCAGGTCCGGGAAGCCGAGATGGCCGGCGACCTGAGCTGTCCGGTGAGCGACTACCTGGAGATGGCGGCGCTGAAGACGGGCGCGCTGTTCCGGGGCGCCTGCCGGGCCGGTGCGGTGCTGGCCGGAGCCACCGGCGAGCACGCCGACGCCGTCACGCGCTACGCCGAGCACCTGGGCGTGGGTTTCCAGATCTTCGACGATCTCCTTCCCTACCTGGGTGATTCGACCGGAAAACCGGCCACCAGCGATGTCGCCAACCTGCGCCCCACCCATCCGGTGCTGGTCGGCCGCGAGGTCGCCGACGATCAGGGCAGGAAGCGGTTCGCCGAGGCGCTGTCGGGCCGGTTTCCCGCCGAGGAGTCCCACGCGCTGATGCGCGATCTGCTGGTCGCCACCGGGGCGTTGGAGCGGAGCAGGCGGCGCGCGGCCGAGGAGATCGCGGCGGCGCGGGACAGCCTGGACGGCCTGCCCGGTGCGGCGGCGGTCGAGCAGATGCGCGGGATCGCCGATCTGGCCATCGACCGGAGCCGGTAGGCCATGCGCGACCGCTGGGCGCGCACGCGCCGAACCCTCTGGGCGCACGTGCAGACCTTCCGCCCGTACACGCTGTGCTACCCGGTGCTGGTGGGCGTGGCGGGCGCGGGCGTGACCGGTGAGGCCGGGCTCGCGGAGTTCGTCATCGCCGGGTTCGGCACGGCGTTCGGCTGGCTCGCCGCGCACTACCTCGGCGACTACTTCGACCGCGAGCTGGACCGGGTCGCCAAGCCGCAGCGGCCGATCCCGTCGGGCCGGTTGGCACCGGGCACCGCCCTCGCTTGCGGGATCGGTCTCGCCGTGGCCGCGACCGCACTGCTGACCTGGGCGAACTTCCGGGCGCTGCCGCTGGTGGTGGTGGCGTTGTCGGGCGTGATCGCCTACAGCCGGTTCTGCAAGGCCAGGGGGCTGTCGGGAAACCTGGTGCGCGGGCTGATCACGGCCACGGCGTTCCTCATCGGCGCGATGGTGGCCGCTCCCCTGCCGGGGTGGGCAGCACTCGCGCTGTCGCTGGTCTTCCTGCTGCACGACACGGCGTCGAACCTGGTCGGCGCGATGCGCGACGTCGACGGCGACCGCGCGGCCGGGTACCGGTCGGTGCCGGTCCAGCGCGGCCAGCGCTACGCCGCCCGGCTGTCGGTCCTGCTCTACGCCTCGGCGATCGGCATCGCCGCGCTGGGTCTCGCGCTGCCGCACCGGACCGGGTACCCGGTGCTGCTGGCGGTGGCGGGCTGCGCCGGGCTCATCGCGGTGCTGCCGCTGCTGTGGCTCGCTCCGACGCTGAGCCAGGCCCGCGCGCTGCGGGCCCACGAGGTGCTGGTGGCCGAGCGCCTGGTGCTCGCCGCGGCGATCCTCGCCCGCACCGCTGCCGTCGTCCCCGTGGTCGCGCTGCTGCTGCCGGTGCTGGTGTTCAGCGTCTGGACGCAGGCCGCGATGCGCTCGCGCCACGAGATCGCCGAGAAGGAGGCCCTGCCGACATGAGCTCCCCTGACGCAGAACGCGCGGACGTCGTGGTGTGCGGGGCGGGTGTGGGCGGCCTGGCCGCCGCGCACGCGCTCGGATCGCTGGGCCTGCGGGTCGTGATCGTCGAGAAGCGCCCGACGGTGCCCAGGATCCCCAAGGGCGAGGTCCTGCAGCCCGGCGCGCTGCGGATCCTCGACGACTGGGGCATCAGCGAGGTCCTGGAAGAGCGCGGCGCGGTTCGCCTTTCGTCGCTGGTCGCCGTGGAGGCCAAGGGCCGGATGGCGCTGGACTACGCGCAGCTGCCGGAAGGCGCGAACTGGCTGCTCTCGGCCGACCACGAGTCGATCCTCACGGCTCTGGCCGACCACCTGCCCGGCACCGTCGACCTCCGCCGCGGAACCCCGGTGCAGGACGTGGTCCGCGACGACGACGGGCGCATCGCCGGTGTCGCGCTGAAGGGCTCGGGCGAGGTCCGGGCACCGCTGGTGGTGGCGGCCGACGGGGTGTCCTCGCGGCTGCGCCGCGCGGCCGGCATCGAGGCCGACCGCCAGGACTACCCGCACCGGCTCGTCGCGCTGGAGATCCCCGGCGTTCCCGCCGACCGCGAGGTCGTCGCCTACACGACCTCGCGCGGGCTGCGGATGCGCTACCCGCTGCCGGGCGACCGGGTCCGGCTCTACGTCCAGATCGAGCCGGACGAGTTCCGGGGCGTCGACCACGACGCGGTGCTGCGCTGGACCGACGAGCTGATCGCCGAACTGCCCGACCTGGCGGCCTTCGGGGTCCAGCTGAGGACGTGCGTGGCGGACCGGCAGACGCTCCCGGTCTCGCACTTCGAGGCCTCCGGGCTGACGGCGCCGGGCATCGCGCTGGTCGGCGAATCGGCGCACTCGGTGCACCCGATGGCGGCGCAGGGCATGAACAGCGCCATCTACGACGCGCACGCCTTGGGCGCCTCCCTCGCCGCGGAGTCCGATGTGGACACCGCGTTGCGCGAGTACGAGTCCCGGCGACTGCCCGAGATCAACCAGATCGGCACCATCAGCCACAACGCCGCGCGGATGCTCACCGACCTGTCGTGGGCGGGACGCGCGATCGGACGGCGAGCGCTGCGCAACACCGGCGCCAACCAGCGGCTCAGCTTCACCGTCATGCACAACCTGTCCGGCCTGGGCTTGCACCCGCTGTCGCCGTTCGACCGGCTCTGCCAGCTCGGACTGCTGCCCGACCCCCGGTCGCGGCGCCGGCCTCGATGGGCATGAGGACCGGCGCCGCGCACGCCTCACGGCCTGCCGCACTCCACGACGACGAGACCGCCCGGCCAGGTGCGGGTCTCGATCACCTCCAGGCCCGCCGCACCGGCCAGCACCTCGAAGTCGGCCACCGTGCGCTCCTGACCGCCCAGCAGCACCAGCGACTGCAGGTCGAACGAGGTGTTCTGCTCGGCGTGGGAATCGCCGGCGAGGACCTCCACGATGACGACGCGACCGTCACCAGCGGCCTCTGCGCACCGCCGCAGGATCGCGGCCGCGTTCTCGTCGTTCCAGTCGGTAAGCACGCGGGAGACGAGGTAGACGTCCCGCCCTTCCGGCAGCGCGTCGAAGAAGCTGCCGGGGACGAACCGGGCCCGGCCCGCCACTCCGGCCTCGGCCAGGAACACGTCGGCTTCCGCGGCGACCGCGGGCAGGTCGAGGACTTCGCCGTCCAGGTGCGGGTTGGCCCGGACGATCTCGGAGAGCAGCGCGCCCTGACCGCCGCCGACGTCGATGACGGTCTTCACCGGAGCCCACTCGAACTCCGCGGCCAGCACCGGGCCCGTCTGCCAGGCGTAGGCGGCCATGACGCCGCCGAAGAAGCGCCGCAGGTCGTCGTTGCGCTGGTAGTCGTCCCAGAACGGGGTGCCGTGGACCGTTCCGTAGGCCGAGTCGCCGGTGCGGACCGAGTGCAACATCCCGCTGAAGGCCATGTCCATCCGAGCACCCGGCCCTTCCAGGACCAGCCAGTCCTTGAGCCACGTGCCGTCCTCGGCCAGCAACCGGCGCGACAGCGCCGTCAGACCGTAGGCGCCTTCGCCGGTCTCGGCGAACAGGCCGATGCTCACGAGGTGGCGCAGCAGCCGTTGGAGGGGTTCGCGGTGGGCGCCGGATTCGGTCGCGAGCGGGCCGATCTCGGTCGTGCCACCGGCGATCAGCTCCGGCAGCCGCAGCGTCACCGCGACGCGGACGGCGAAAGGTGTTGCCAGGTCGATGAGCTTGGCGAGTTCGAGACTCGTAGCGCGCGATTCCTCGGAATCCATGGATCTCTGCTTTCTTCCGGATTGAAGACCCGTCCGCCTCCGTGGTTTTCATCCTTACCGGCCGCCGAACACCGCGTCAACGACAGCGACGAGAACACGTCCGCACGCCGGGAAGACCGGCACGCGTTTGGCACGAGCATGCCCGAAAACCGTTGAGCACCCGAGGAAGTTGAGGTGACCGTCCCATGACGAGCATCGACGTACGTCCCGCCTCCGGCGCGCTGGGCGCCGAGGTGCGCGGAATCGACCTGGAGTCGCTGACCGAGGACTCCTTCGCGCAGCTGCACGCGCTGCTGGTGGAGAACCTGGTGCTGTTCTTCCCGGAGGCCGAACAGCTCTCCCCCGAGGCGCACAAGGCGTTCGGCCGGTTCCTCGGCGAGCTGGAGGTGCACCCGTTCCTGCCCAAGCTGGACGGGCACGACGAGATCGTCGTCCTCGACTCCGATCAGGGCGCGAAGGCCGACGTCTGGCACACCGACGTGACCTTCCAGGCGAGCCCGCCGATCGCCTCCATCCTGCAGATCGTGCAGTGCCCGCCGCGCGGCGGCGACACGATGTGGAGCAACCAGCACCTCGCCCACGAGAACCTCTCGGCACCGCTGCGGGACTTCCTCGAAGGGCTCACGGCCGTGCACGCCTTCACCCACCCCAACGGCACCGTCTTCGAGGCCGAGCACCCTGTGGTCCGCGCGCACCCGGTCACCGGCAGGCGTTCCCTCTACGTCAACCGCATGTTCACCCTGCGCATCCCGCAGCTGCGCCGCGCCGAGAGCGACGCGCTGCTGGGCCACCTGTTCAGCTCGTCGGAACGCCCGGAGAACGTGTGCCGGTTCGGCTGGAAGCCCGGCGCGATCGCCCTGTGGGACAACAGGGCGACCCAGCACTACGCGGTCAACGACTACGCCGAACGCCGCGTCGGCCGCCGGGTCACCGTCCTCGGCGACGTGCCGAAGGGCGAAGAACCGCGCTGGCCGCACCTCACCGACGCGACCACGGCAGCGGACTTCCGCAAGGACTCCTGACCCGCGCGCTCCCCGGGCACCGCGCCCGGGGAGCGCCCCGCCGTGACCGGATCGGCGCATTGTCACGGTCACCCCACCGCGGCTACGCTCGTCGCTTCTTCGTCTGCCTTAGTGCGCAATGCGGGGATTGGGCTCATGAGCAGAACTCTCACTTCGGTGAAGGACGACGGTCCGCCGTCGTTACCGCTGTTCCACGGGGTCGTGCAGGTCCTGGAACTCATCCGCGCGCTCTACGGGCGGCGGCACGAGCGGACCAGCGGCAGCGACAGCGGCGGCGGACTGCCGATGCTGTGCCTGGTCAGGCCGCGGGAGCTGGAGGACCTGCTGCCGGCGATCGGCGAGCGGCTCAAGAGCGCCGAACCGCACCGGGTTCCGCACGCCTACATCCGCCTGGAGCCCTCCACGGCGGATCCCAGGGACGCCGACCACACCGCGCAGACCCCGCTGCCGCCGCCCGAGGTCGACACCATCCGGGGACTGCTCGCCGACATCGCCGAGCAGCTCAACGGACCGCTCAACGCCCAAGCCGGTCGGATGCGCTTCCCCCGGTTCAGCCTGGCGCTGTGGTTGATGCGGCAGGACCTCTCCGGGACCGAGATCCCGAGGCGGGAAGCCGAGCTGCGCAAGCGCCTGTGGCGGCGCGACCCCGCGCAGCGGATCGCGGAGCTGATCAACACCAACACCGCCGACGCCCCGGACCGGACGGTCTGGTCGGTGCTCAAGGTGCTCGCCCTGGTGCCGTGGTTGTGGTTCCAGCTCAAGATGCACTGGCGGCTGCCGCTGATCGGCGGTTACCGGTGGTTCCGGCGGCAGAGCTACCTGGCGCCCGAGGTGCCGGGCAACTTCCTCGGGTTCGCCGAGCGCCTCACCGAGAACGAGTGGAACAAGGAGGTGCCCGAGCAGGTCGCGAAGTTCTTGATCAACACGCTGCTGGAGGACCTGCGTCGTTCCTACCGCCGCTTCCCCTGGCGGCTGCGCGGCAAGTGGCGCACGACCTACACGACGGTGCTGCTGGACAACGTCACCCGCTCCAACGGCGGCTACGCGCTGCTCAAGCTGGTCAACGACATCCGCAACGAGACCGGTCTGGTCGATCCGCTGCTGCTGATCACCACGAGCTCGCTGGTCCCGCCGCACGCCGTCGAGCCGACGGTGGACAACGTCCAGGACGTCGTGTCCCAGGCGCACGAGGCCGACGAGCAGGGGTACCGCGCGTGGCGGCACAAGCTCGACGAGGCGCGGCGGGCGCGCACCGACATGACCTGGTACCTACCGGTCGAGATTCCCCCGGCGGCGACCGGGGATTCCCGCAAGAGCGAGATCCGGCGACATCTGGCCGCCGCCGACAAGTACACGCTGCCTCCTCCACCGTGGTGGTCGCGGCGCACCCTGCCGGTCGCGCTGCTGCTGGGGATGGCCGGTGCTGGGATCTACGCGTACTCCTCGTTCAGCGTCGTCCACTGCGGCATCCTGTTCCAGCCGCCCTGGTACTGGATCGGCGCCGCACCCGGGCTGACCAGCATGGAGAACAAGGCGGGTGAGTGCGTCGGCGTCACCGACGGCACCTTCCTAGCCGAGTTCATCGACGACGCGCCGCCCGGCCAGACCCAGCAGGCCGCGCAGGAGGCCGATCCGATCCTGACCGGTCTCCGCGCCATCGGGGACACGATCTCGCGGCAGAACCAGGCGGCGCTGGACAAGGCCGAGGAGACGGGCCGCCCGGTGCTCACGCTGGTCTACCTGGGCGATCTGTCCCCGGGAGCAGGCGCCTTCAACCTCTCGGCCCAGCACGAGACGCTCGCCGGCATCGCGGTGGCCCAGTACGACCAGAACTTCGAGCCCAACACGCCGCTGGCACGGGTGCTCATCGCCAACGGCGGCAAGGACATGGGCCACGGCGTGGAAGTCGTCGACCAGCAGATCACCGAGCTCGCCAAGCGGGATCCCAGCATCATCGGCGTGATCGGCCTCAACTACAGCCGCGAGGAGACCTTCCAGGTCATCGAAAGGCTCGGTGCCGCAGGACTTCCGACGGTCGCGTCGACTCTGTCCTACGACAACATCCCCGACCGCTCACCGCTGTACTTCCAGGTCTCTCCGCAGAACGTCACGCAGGCCCGTCGAGCCGTCGAGTTCGCGGGCGGGCAGGGCCGCACCGCCGGGGTCAAGATCTACAGCGACGGCGTCGACCCCTACAGCCGCAACCTCGGAACCGACGTCGAGAACGAGTTCCGCCGCGTCCACCCCGGCGCGACGGTCCAGTGGCTCAACGAGGACCCGCACACCGCGGGCCGGGAAGCCTGCCAGGCCGGGCAGGACGAGCTGGTGTACTACGCCGGCCGGGGCACCGAGTTCCGGGAGTTCCTCGACGGCGTGGGCAGCGGCTGCCCGACCGGCGTCCCGCCGATGATCCTGGGCAGCGACGACGTGGCCAGCCACGTCGCCAACCGGGCGGCGCGCTTCGCCAAGATCGGCATCCCGTACTACTACCAATCCTTCGCGGTGGCCCCGAGCACGCCGGACCCGAACGACTCCGGGGGAACCGTGGTCGGCCCGGCGCTGGACTTCTACTGCACGCTCAACATCATCATCGCCGGGGACGATCCGGCGATGCCGCCCGACGAATGCCCGCCCAGGGAGGGGAACCTGTCCCTGGACGGGCACGCCGCGCTCGCTCACGACGCCGCGAGCGTCCTGCTCAGGGCCGCCAACCAGCTCGACCGCGGCGGGCCGATCCCGATCACCGCCGGCACCGTGTGGCGTCAGATCAACGCCAACCAGCACCAGACCGATGAAGACCTGCCGTCGAAGTACGGGCTGGTGACCGGCCAGATCGACTTCGGCAGCGACACCAACAACCGCGTCCCGAAAGACAAGACGGTCTGGACCCTGCACGTCGACCAGTCGGGCCAGGTCTCCGTCCCCTAGTTTCGTGGTCGCTCTGCTCAGCGGTGCGGGTGGCGGTGCAGGGTGAGTCCCACACCTGGAGCCGAGAACAGCGGGTCCGCTGCGCTCATCAACCGCTGCTACGCGTCGCGGCGCTGGACGTAGACGCGGTTGCCCTCGGGGCCGGTCCACTCCATGCGGACCACGCCCGCCACGGCGGCGTGCGGGAACTTGTCGGGTTCGTGCCAGTGGCCCGCGACCGGGTTCCGGAAGAACGTGGCCCACAACCGGCCGTCGGCGTCGACGAACAGGTTGTTGTGGCCCGCGCCGATGCCGCCGGTCCAGCGCTTCGAGTAGGGCCCCTCGAAGTGGTCCGAGACCGCGATGATCGCGTCGTACTGGTCCCGTTCGCCGTCGGGCGTGTAGGCGTGCCGCGCGGTGTCGCCGGTTCCCGTGGTCTTGTTCCAGGCCGCGTGCACGAGGAAGTACTTCCCCCCGTGCTTGATCACGTGCGCCCCTTCGAGGTAGGGCTCGGGTTCGTAGCGCGTCTGCTGGAACTTCGGGAGGTTCGTCTTCTGGACGATGTCCTCCATGTCGTCCTGGAACTCGGCGTAGAGATCGTTGTGCAGCACCAGCCAGGCCTTGCCGCCTTCGGCGTAGAGGCCGCCGTCGATGTGGTAGTAGACGTTCGGATCGACGCCGTCGGGAGCACCGGGATTGAGCTCGCCGAAGGGCTTTTCGAGGTTGCCCTCCACGACCCGGTACGGGCCTTCCACACCGCCATCGCTGACGAGCATGAACGAGCCGACCTTGCGCGAGTGGTCGCCCATGCACGCCACGACGTACCAGGTTCCGCGGAAGTGGTGCACCTCCGGCGCCCACACGTCGCCGCGCTTGTCAGCGCCCTCGCCCGCGTAGCGCTGCCACGGCGCGACCGCGGTCCGCCCGGGTTCGTTCTCGCCGACGAACTCCGGCGACCACACCTTGCCCTTCTCCGCGTCGGGCCGGATTCCGGTGGTGTCCACCAGCTTCCACGGCCCGTCCAGGGAATCCGCGGTCCACACGAAGATGCCGTCGTTCCACGGCGCCGCCGCCGGGAGGCCGGGGACCCGAGTGGTGCCGGTGGCGACGTAGACCGGACGGCCGTCGACGATGAAGCAGTTGACGTAGGTGTCGCGCATCCAGACCCGGCCCAGCTCCTCGTCCCGAGGGCGGAGTTCGAGGTCGAGGATCCGGGAGTTGTCGTCCCTGGGCTCCAGGTCGACGCGGGTGTCGGCGTCGCCGTAGGGCGTCACCTCGGGCCAGTTCGGCGGGTACTCCCGCTGAGACGACTGGTCCTGGCCCCAGGCGGTCGCGGGCAGGAAGGTCGCCATCCCCAGTGCACCGGCGGTCCCGAGCAGCAGGGACCGCCTGTTCAAGGACGGGCCGGTCGCGGAGTCGGACATGCGCATTCCCCTCGTCGTCGCACGCATCTGACCGACGTCCCCATCGGCCACGTGATCGACGCTACTGCGACTCACCGGTTTCGGAAGGGAGAACAGAGGTCCCGGCGCACATCGCTTCGCGCTCGCACGAACGAAGGTTGCCCTGACGTGACCTAGATCACGTACCCGGCGTGCTCTGGATGAGGGCGTGGGAGCCCTGCGTCCGCCACGCCTCACCTGAGGCATCCAGCGAAGCCACGACGTCGCCGGGAAGTCCCACGACGACCTCGGACTTCAGCACCCGCAGGCTCACCACCGGACCCGGCAGTCGCAGCGCGACGTCGTCGAACGCCGTGGTCGCCTGCCAGTGGCGGTCTCCGACGAGACGACGGTAGTTGAGGTCGCCCTTGAAGATCGTGACCGCGGCCGAGGCGAGCTCCGCACGCAGATCCTCCGGCATGGCACCGAATTCCTTCGGCCCGCAGAAGAACGCGTGCGCCCGCACCCCGATCCGGCCCTCGCGCATCGCGTTCTGGACGCGTTCGCCCACCGCCCCCGCTTCACCGGGCAGTGCGCGGAGGTGGTGCAGGACCTCCAGCACGTCCGTCGGGGTGGCGTCGGAGACGTAGTAGGGCCCCGGTTTGACGTGCAGGACGACCCGGTCTGCACGTCCGGCGGTGAGCAGCCGGTCGATGAGCACGAGGTCGGCGGCGAGCTCACCCGCCGAGTTGTCGGCGACGAGGTGGACCGCGCCAGGCTCGCCGAACAACGACCAGAACTCCTCCGGCGAGCCGGTGACCAGGCCTGACGTGGCACCGCTCGCGTCGGTGGACAGCTGGAACGCCAGATCGGCCTGGTTTCCCCACACCGCGGCCTGGACCACGGCGGCGTCCCGGTCGGCATCGCTGAGGTGCGGGAGCTCGTCGAGGGCCTTGAGCGTGTCGGCGGTGGCGGCGTTGTGCAGCTCGGCCCGCTTCATCGGCGCGAACGGGTCCACACCCCGCCACGGACCCGGCGAGAAGAAGCCGGTCGCGGCCAGCAGTTTCCGGAAGAAGTAGCTCTCAGCCCACAGGAACGAGGCCTCCGCCCACGGCCGCCCGACCTGATCGGCGATCCACTCCGCCCAGACCCCGTGATCCGGCGCGTCATCGTCCAGCGGCTCGACCACGCCCTCGGTCGACTCCCGCAACAGCGCCGCCAACCGGTCCCGCACCTCCGGCCCGAACGGATGCGCCGCGCACAACCGCTCGATCATCACCGGATGCCGCTCGTGGAACACCCGCCACCCGAACGACCCGACCTCGCCGATCCCGATCAACGACGCGTCCACAACCGCCTCCCACCAGAACCGCGAGACCACACCGACCGGCCAGCGACCCTACCAACGCCCACCCCCACGAACCGGCCACCACACCCGGCGGTGCGCCGCGGCGGTCAGGGGTCGGTGCGGTCGGCTTGGTCGAGGTATGCCTCGATGCGGTGGTCGACCTGGATGTCGTGGTAGGTCACGTGCGGTCGGACCGGGTTCGGGAGGTTGGTGCGGTCGCTTCCGGAGGTGGACCGTTCGTCGGCGTCTCCGGGGAAGTCGACGCTGGTGTCGGGCACCTCGCTGAAGGTGATCTCGTCGGCGTGCACGGTGCTCGTGAAGGTCACGTCCGGTTCGTCCTCGGACGTCATCGGCGCCGCTCCCTCCTGGACGTACGCGATGTGGTGTCCCGGCTGCTGCGACGGGTGCTGCGCTCGGAATCTCCCGTCGTGCGGCGCCTCCGCGTCGGTTTCCTCTCGGATTCGCCCTCCTCGTCGGAACTTCCGTCGCCGACGACCTCGCGCGCTCCCCTGCCGGCCTCTTCAGCGGTGCTCCCGACGTCCTCGACGGCTTCACCGGCACCGCTCCCGACCTGCTCAGCAGCCCCACCAGCGCCACTGCCTACCTGCTCAGCAGCCCCACCAGCGCCACTGCCTACCTGCTCAGCAGCCCCACCAGCGCCACTGCCTACCTGCTCAGCAGCCCCACCAGCGCCACTGCCTACCTGCTCAGCAGCCCCACCAGCACCGCTGCCGACCTGCTCGGCAGCTTCACCTGCGCCTTCGCCGACGCTCTCGACCGCGCTGCCGGCGCCCGATCCGACCTCCTCGGCAGCCGAGCCCGCGCCCTCACCCACGCTCTGCACCGCACCACCGGCACCGGAGCCGACATCCTTCACCGCCGAGCCCGCGCCCTCCCCCACGTTCTCCACCGCACCACCGGCACCAGCACCGACATCCTCGACCGCGGACCCGGCGCCCTCACCGACGCTCTCCACGGCGCTGCCGGCACCGGAGCCGACGTCCTTGACCGCCGAACGCGCACCTTCACCCACGTCCTCGACGGCTTCACCGGCACCCGCGCCCACGTCCTTCACCGCGGACCCCGCACCTTCGCCGACGTCCTCCACAGCGCGCCCCAGGCTCTTGGTGAGGTTCTCCAGGATCTGGGGGTTGCGGTCGATCGTCGTCAGGACCCGGTCGAGGACGTTGGCGACGTTGTCCAGCCGGACGTTGAGGTGGGCCTGCGCCTCCACGCCCTTGATCTGCAGCGCGACGCGGCCGAGCTCGGCGTCGACACCGACGTTGAGCTTGAGCAGGTCGAGCACCTCGGCTTGCAGGGACACCCGCGCGCGGAGGTTCTCCACCTCCAGGCTGATCTCGTCGACCTTGACCACGGGGATGTCGAGGTAGACGTCGGGGTATTCGTCCTTGCGCCCGCCGGCGGACGCGGACACCGGCTCCCCTTCGGTGCCGGCTTCCACCAGCTCAGCGTCGTACCGGCCGTCGTCCCGCTGCTCGTCGCTGTCGGCCATCGTCGAATCCCTCACTCCTGCGTGGCGGGCGGGCGCGGTCCACGCTCGCCTCCAGCCTTAGTCGCGGGGCTCTCGACGGAGAAGGGGACTTCGACTCTACGAACCGCGGCAGCCCGCTCCTAGGTTCGACTGGGAGCACCTGACTTGGCCACGTCACGCGATCATGCGGTTGACCAGTGCCAACGTCGTGGTCGCTCGCACCTGGACGATCACGGTGCTGATGTGTGCACGCACCCGTCCGGGGGTACGTCTGACTCGGACTGCACTTCGCAGCCCGAGGATCTCATCGCTCCAGCAGGGGGTCGGGATGAAGCAGGGACCTCAAATCGCGACGGCTGTGGCGATCGGCTACGCCCTCGGCCGCAGCCGCCGGATGAAACTGGCGCTCATGGTCGGCGGGGTCGTTCTCGGACGCCGCATGGGTGACCCCAAGGAGCTGCTGGCGAAGGCCGGTGAAGCGGTTCCCTCCGGGGAGGCCGGCAGCGCGCTCCGCGACCGCCTCGTCGAAGCGGCCAAGGCCGCGGCCGTCGCCGCGGCCAGCAACGAGATCGAGACCATGAGCGACAACCTCTCCGAACGCGCGGCAAAACTCCGCTCCCCGCAGTCGGGTTCATCGGAATCCGGAGAAGACGAGCAGGAGTCGGCGTCCTCGGAGGAACCCGAGACTCCGAAGCAGCGCTCCTCGACCGAGGACGACGAGGAATCGGCGTCCGAGGACCAGGAATCGGGCTCCGAGGACGACCAGGCGAGCGAGTCGAACAAGCGCACGCGCGCACCGCGCACGCCCTCCGCCCCGCGTGCGGCCACCCCGGGGAAGAAGACCTCGGCGGGGTCGTCCAGCGGATCGAACCGCAGGTCAGGTGGGAACGATGGCTGAGACCGATCAGCGCGACAAGAGCCTCGCGGACGAGCTCCCGCTCGACCGCCTCAAGGAAGCCGGGCAGGAGCTCCTCGAAGCGGTGGTCTCCCGGGCGGTCGGCTCGGTCACCGGCAAGGTCACCGGCCTCACCGACAGGCTGACCAGCGTCGCCGACAACGGCGGTTCCGGCCTGACCGCAGCGCTCACCGGGGCCAAGGACCTCGCCGAGGGCAAGTCCCCGCTGAAGTCCGCGCTCGGTGCCGGGATGGCGGGGGCGAAGGACAAGGTCAAGGAAGCCGTCAGCGGCGGCGGTGGAGGCGGTGGTGGCAGCAGCGACGCGAAGGTCGTCAACATCATCGAGGAGTTCGACGTCGGCATCCCGCTCCGCGTCGCCTACGACCAGTGGACCACGTTCGAGGACTTCCCCAGCTTCACCAGGAAGGTCGAGAAGGTCGAGCAGGAGTCCGACGAGAAGATCAACTGGCGGGCGCAGATCTTCTTCTCCCACCGCGACTGGGAATCCACCATCATCGAGCAGATCCCGGACGAGCGGATCGTGTGGAAGTCGACCGGAGCCAAGGGCTACGTCGACGGCGCCGTGACCTTCCACGAGCTCGCCCCGACGATGACGCGCGTCCTGCTCGTCCTCGAGTACTACCCGCAGGGGTTCTTCGAGAAGACCGCCAACCTCTGGCGCGCGCAGGGACGACGCGTGCGGTCGGACTTCAAGCACATCAAGCGGCACATGATGACCCGCACGATCCTCGACCAGGACGAGGTCGAGGGCTGGCGCGGCGAGATCCGTGATGAGGAAGTCGTCAAGACCCACGAGCAGGCGCTCGACGAGGAGGACAAGACGGACGAGACCGACGAAGACGAGGAGACCGACGACTTCGAAGACGAGGACGAGCCCGAAGACGAGGACGAAGACGAAGAGGAGGAAGAGCGGGTACCCGCTCAGACCTCGCGGCAGAGCTGAACCGCTTCTCGTGATCAGGGCCACGTCGATTCCGCGCACGGCTGTGCCAACATCGGTGAACCATCACGCCTGCGCAGGGTCCACGGCCCGATCACGAGGAGACAAGTGTGCAACTGAGCACCATCGGCCACGACGTCACCGACGGCGTACTCGTCGTCACGCTCAACCGCCCCGACCAGCTCAACGCCTTCACGCCGACCATGGCCGACGAGCTGGAGGAGACGTTCGTCCAGGTCAACGACGACGACTCCGTCCGGGCGGTCGTGGTGACCGGCGCGGGCCGCGCGTTCTGCGCGGGCATGGACCTCAGCAGCGAGGGCAACGTCTTCGGCCTCGACGAGTCGCAGTCGCCGACGCTCGCCGACATGCAGGACCTCTCCGCCCCCGAGCTCCGCCGCATCCGCGACACCGGCGGCCGGGTCACCCTGGCCATCCACGACTGCCGCAAGCCGGTCATCGCCGCCATCAACGGCGCCGCGGTCGGCATCGGCGCGACGATGACGCTGGCGATGGACGCGCGCCTGATGTCGAGCAAGGCGCGGTTCGGCCTGGTCTTCGGCCGCCTCGGCATCGTGCCCGAGGCCGCTTCGACGTGGTTCCTGCCGCGCATCGTCGGCATGCCCAAGGCGCTCGACCTCGTCTACCGCGCCGACGTCCTCGACTCGGCGGCCACCGCGGAGGCCGGTCTCGCCGACGCCGTCCACGCACCCGAATCCCTGCTGGACGCAGCACTGGAGCTCGCCGACGCCTGGACCAAGGGCAAGTCACCGGTGGCCACGGCGCTCACCCGCCAGATGATGCGCCGCAACAGCGCCCTCGACCACCCCCGCGACGCGCACCGGATCGACTCGCTGGCGATGTTCTACACGAGCATCGGCGACGGCGCGGAAGGCGTCGCGGCCTTCATCGAGAAGCGCGACCCGCACTTCCGAGGCCAGGCCTCGGACCTCCCCGCCTTCTACGACGAGTGGCTGCACGACGACCGCTGACCGAAGCTCCCCACCTCGTTGACCGGGACCGGCCGCGATCAACCACAAGGGCGACGGCATTTCTCGTTGAGTCGTGGCGTCACCACTGGGATGACGCCACGGCGAGGACTGCTGTGGTCACGCCCGTGCCGATGAGGGCCGTCGCCAGTCGGACTCGGCGGAACTTCGTCGCGCCGAGCCGGGAGATGGTGAGCAGCTGCTGGCGGTACCAGCGTTGCGGGTTCTCGACGATGCGCTCGACGAAGTCCGTCATCTCCTCGTCGGTCAGCCGCCTGCTGTGGTGAAACCCGCTGCCGCGCAGTTGCGGTCGCACCACGGCGAGCAGGAGCAGGACGGCCAGCAGCATCAGCACCAGCGCGCCCCACAGGCCCACCC
>NZ_SMLA01000060.1:0-36082 GCF_004349225.1 Saccharopolyspora karakumensis | reverse complement strand
GGTCAGAGGCCGGCGGGGACCTGCGGGTCGCTCCAGCCGAGGTAGTTGGCGAAGTAGGAGGTGCTGTCGGCGTGGCCGATGGCGCCGTTGACGCTGCTGCTGTGGAAGCCGCCGTTGCCGTCGGCGATGCCGACGTGGCCGTACTGGCTGATGTTCCAGTAGACGAAGGCGCCGGCCGGGGGAGTGGAGCCGTCGGTGTGGGCCTTGCCCGCGGCGACCGCGCCGTTCCAGTGGTCGATGGCGGAGGGCCAGACGCCGGTGACGCCCCAGGCGTTCTCGGCGGCCATCTCGCACATGCCCTCGTAGGACGTGTCTCCCGCGCGGGCCTCGAACCACTCGACGGCGCCCTGGGCGGTGCCGTCGCCGGCGTCGAACGGGGTGACGGCGGCCGGGGCGGTGGGTTCGGCGGCCGGCGCGGGCGCGGCCAGGGCGGTCTGGGCGGTCAGCGGGGCGAGGATCAGGGCGGCGGCGAGACCGGTGGCGGCCGCGCGGCCAAGAAGATGGTTTCTCACTACTTCCTCCACAGACTGGAAAATCTCCAACGGGCATCGGAACGTTATAGGTCCGGAATGTCGTGAGCCAGGGGTGCGTCGACTTCTCGCCACGGCACCCGCCCCCGCCGAAAACGGACAACCCGCCCCGCCTCCGTCACGCTTCGGAACGGGCGTGCACGGGGCGTCGAAACGCGCGCCACGAACCGCGCAACGCCCGGAGCGCCACTGCTCGTTTCGGCGCAGCGGTCGTGCGGCCGAACGGGTGGGCGACCATGGAGATGCGGCCGACGGTGGTACCGGTAGCCTTGCGCGACGTGCCTTCCGCGGTCGCGACTGCCCCGCCTCGACCCACCCGCGTCGAGCCGGTGCAGATCAACAAGCTCGCCGATGAAATCGGCGCGCGCGTGGTGCGCGTACCTGGTCAGCCCGCCTTCGAAACGGCGGTCACCGGTGCCACACTCCGCGCTCAACACGTGCGTCCCGGCGACCTCTTCGCCGCCCTACCCGGCATCCGCGTGCACGGCGCCGACTTCGCCGAGCAGGCGCTCGACGCGGGCGCGCACGCGGTGCTCACCGACGCCGACGGAATCCTCCGCGCGAACCTGACCGAGCATCCCGCGGTCCGCGAGGGACGCGTGGTGCTGCTGGAGCACGACGACCCGCGCGGCGTCCTCGGGAGGGCATCGGCGCTGATCTACGGGGACCCGTCCAGCAAGCTCAAGATCCTCGGCGTCACCGGCACCTCCGGCAAGACGACCACCAGCTACCTGCTGGAATCCGCGCTCAACGCCGCCGGCCTCACCACCGGCCAGATCGGCACCGTGGAGACCCGGATCGCCGGTGAGCGCCTGGACAGCGCGTTCACCACCCCCGAGGCTCCCGACCTGCAGGCGCTGCTGGCGGTGATGGTCGAGCACGACGTGACCACGGTCGCCATGGAGGTCTCCAGCCACGCGCTGGCCATGGGCCGCGTGTCGGGCACCCGCTTCGCCGTCGGGGCCTTCACCAACCTCTCCCAGGACCACCTGGACTTCCACCGCGACCTGGAGGACTACTTCCAGGCCAAGGCGCTGCTCTTCGACGGTCGCGCCGACCACGAGGTCGTCTGCGTGGACGGCGACTGGGGTCGCAGGCTGGTCACCTCCGGCACGGTCACCGTCGCCACCGAGAGCACCGACGCCGACTGGACCGCCACCGACGTCACCGCCTACCCGACCGGCGAGCAGACCTTCACCGCGCACGGGCCCGGCGGCATCGAGATGCCGATCCGGCTGCGCCTGCCCGGCCCGTTCAACGTCGCGAACGCGCTGCTGGCGATCGGTGTGCTGCACGCCGCCGAGGTGCCGCTGGCCGCGATCGAGAAGGGCCTGGCCGAGGTCGACGTGCCCGGCCGGATGGAGCGTGTCGCGCTGGGGCAGGACTTCACCGCTGTGGTGGACTACTCGCACAAACCCGGTGCGGTTTCGGCCGTGCTGGACGCCGCGCGAGCGCAGGTCGACGGTGACGTCATCGTCGTGCTCGGCTGCGGAGGCGACCGGGACACCGCCAAGCGCCCGCTGATGGGCGAGGCCGCCGCACGGCGGTCGGAACTGCTGATCGTCACCGACGACAATCCGCGGAGCGAGGACCCGGCCGACATCCGGGCCGCGATGCTGGCGGGGGCCCAGGAGGTCCCCACCGGCGAGCGTGGTGAGGTGATCGAGATCGGCGACCGCCGAGCGGCCATCGTCGCGGCGGTCGAACGTGCCAAGCCCGGCGACATCGTCGTCGTCGCGGGCAAGGGCCACGAGACAGGACAGGATGTGGCGGGCGTGGTGCACCCCTTCTCGGACCGGGAGGAGCTGGCCGCCGCGCTGCGCCATAGGCTTGGCCACGACGAAGAAACCCAAGATCGTCGGGGGCGGGACACGACAGCGGGCGCGTGAGCGCCGAGACGCTGGCGAAGCAGCAGATCAGGAGGCCGGGTGACAACCCGGTCTGCCGGACGCGGATGTCCCGCAAGAACACCGAGGAGGCAGGTTGATCCGGCTCAGCCTTGCTGACATCGCTTCGGCGGTGGACGGCAGGCTTCACCGTGCGGAAGGTTCGGAGATCGTCAGCGCCGGGGTCGAGTTCGACTCGCGCAAGATCACCGACGGCGGGCTTTTCGTGGCCGTGCCGGGAGAACGCGTCGACGGGCACGACTTCGCCGCGCAGGCCATCACCGACGGCGCGACCGGCGTGCTCGCCGCGCGCGAGGTGGACGCCCCCGCAGTGCTGGTGCCGACGGTGCCGGTCGAGGAGCGCTCCAGCGCGATGGCGCTGGCGGGCGACACCGACGGCACCGGAGCGGCCGTGCTGGCCGGGCTGGCGAAGCTGGCCCGCCACGTCATCGACCGGCTGCCGGAGCTCGCCGTCGTCGGCGTGACCGGCTCGTCCGGCAAGACGTCCACCAAGGACCTGATCGCGCAGCTGCTGGCCCCGATGGGGCCGACGGTCGCGCCGCCCGGCTCGTTCAACAACGAGCTCGGACACCCGTGGACGGTGCTGCGCGCCGACGAGCAGACCCGGCACCTCGTGCTGGAGCTGTCGGCCCGCGGTGTCGGCCACATCGCGAACCTCTGCGAGGTCGCCCCGCCGCGCATCGGCGTGGTCCTCAACGTCGGCCACGCGCACCTCGGCGAGTTCGGCTCGCAAGAGGCGGTCGCGCAGGCCAAGGGCGAGCTCGTCGAGTCGCTGCCCGCCGACGGGGTCGCGGTGCTCAACGCCGACGACCCGCTGGTCGCGGCGATGGCCGAGCGCACCCGGGCGCGGGTGGTCTTCGTCGGCGAGTCCCCGAACGCGCACGTGCGCGCCGAGGACGTCGAGGTCGACGAGCTCGCGCGACCGACGTTCACGCTGGTCACCGAGGCCGGTAAGGAACGGGTGACGCTGCCGCTGTTCGGCGAGCACCACGTCGGCAACGCCTTGTCGGCCGCCGCCGTGGCGCTGGAGCTGGGCGCGACGCTGCCGCAGGTCGCCGAGCGGCTGGGCTCGATCCAGCGCGTCTCCGCGCGCCGCATGGAGGTCGCCGAGACCCCCAACGGCGTCACCGTGGTCAACGACGCCTACAACGCCAACCCCGAGTCGGTGCGCGCCGCGCTGAAGACGCTGGCCGCGATGACCAGGGGCCGCCCCGCGCGGGCGTGGGCCGTGCTCGGGCCGATGGCCGAGCTCGGTGACGCCGACGTGGAGGCGCATGACGAGATCGGGCGGCTGGCCGTCCGGCTGAACATCGACCGGCTCGTGGTGGTCGGCGAACAGGCCCAGGCGATGCACCAGGCCGCATCGCTGGAGGGGTCGTGGGGAGAGGAATCGGTGCTCGTTGCGGACATCGACGAGGCCGTCGCGCTCCTGCGCGCCGAGCTGCGTCCGGGTGATGTGGTCTTGACCAAGGCGTCCAACTCGGCCGGGCTGTGGCGAGTCGCGGAAGCCTTGTTCGCCGATGGCGGTAATGGAGAGCAGCAGCAGTGAAGCCGATTCTGATTTCCGCCGCGGTGGCGCTGGTGGTCTCGATCCTGTTCACGCCCTACCTGATCCGGGTGTTCTCCCGGCAGGGCTTCGGCCAGGAGATCCGCGAAGAGGTGCAGGGCCAGCACGCCGCCAAGCGCGGCACGCCGACGATGGGCGGCATGGCCATCCTGGTCGCGATGTGGTGCGGCTACCTGGTCACCCACCTGGTGATGGGCGAGCCGCCCACGGCCACCGGGCTGCTGGTGCTGGGGCTGACCACGGCACTGGGCATCGTCGGGTTCCTCGACGACTTCATCAAGATCCGCAAGCAGCGGAACCTGGGTCTGAACAAGACCGCGAAGCTCGTCGGCCAGCTGGTCGCCTCGGTGCTGTTCGCGATCCTGGCCATCCAGTTCCCGAACCAGAACGACGTCACCCCGGCGTCGGTGGACCTGTCGTTCCTGCGGGACATCACGGTGATCTCGTTCGGCGCGGTCGGGTTCGTGATCTTCGCCTACATCGCGATCAGCGGCTGGTCCAACGCGGTCAACTTCACCGACGGCATGGACGGCCTGGCCGGTGGCACGGCGGCGATGGTGCTGGCGACCTACGTGCTCATCGCGTTCTGGCAGCTGCGCAACGATTGCTTCGGCGCCGGCCCGGCCCCGGGCTGCTACACCGTGCGGGACCCGCTGGACATCGCGGTGGTCGCGGCGGCGGCGATGGCCGCCTGCGTCGGGTTCCTGTGGTGGAACGCCGCGCCCGCGAAGATCTTCATGGGTGACACCGGCTCACTGGCGCTGGGCGGTCTGCTGGCGGGCCTGTCGATGGTGACGCGCACCGAACTGCTGATGATCATCATCGGTGGCGTGTTCGTCGTCGAGGCGCTGTCGGTGGTGCTGCAGATCGTGGTGTTCCGCACGACCCGCCGACGGCTGTTCCGGATGGCCCCGTTCCACCACCACTTCGAGCTGGCGGGCTGGGCCGAGACCACGGTCATCATCCGGTTCTGGGTGCTGGCGGGCATCAGCTGCATGTTCGGCGTGGGGCTCTTCTACGCCGACTGGCTGGCGCTGGCCAGGTAGGGATCTCTTTGCGGTCGGCCCGCTCGGCGGTGCGGGTAGCGGAACCTGAGCGGCCGGTGCCAGTGCCTAGGGTGAGCTGGAGCGGTTTCCCGCTCGAAGACGATGAATCGCGCAGACAAGGCAGGGAGGCGGGGCCGTGAGCCGGTACCGAGGGTTGCGGGTGCTGGTCGCCGGTGCCGGGGTGTCCGGGCGGTCGGCGGCGGAAGCGCTGCTGGCGGCGGGCGCCGAGGTGGCGGTCACCGACGGCTCGGCGGACCGGCTCGCCGCGCTCGCCTCGCTGGAATCCCAGGGCGCGCAGCTCGTTCCCGGGCTCAGCACTCCTCCGGAGGGCACCGACCTGGTGGTCACCAGCCCCGGCTGGCGTCCCGACGCGCCGCTGCCCGCAGCGGCCGCCGCCGGCGGGATCGAGGTGATCGGTGAGGTCGAGCTCGCCTGGTGGCTGGACCAGGAGCGGCCCGAAGGCCCCGCGACGTGGCTCGCGGTGACCGGCACGAACGGCAAGACGACCACGGTGAGCATGCTGGAGTCGATCCTGCGCGCCGCCGGTGCCGACGTCGTGGCCTGCGGGAACGTGGGCCTGCCCGTGGTGGACGCGGTGCGCGCGGGGCACCGGGTGCTGGCGGTGGAGCTCTCCAGCTTCCAGCTGCACTGGCAGCGGGCGTTGCGCCCGAAGGCCGGTGCGGTGCTCAACCTCGCCGACGACCACCTCGACTGGCACGGCTCGCTGGAGTCCTACGGCGAAGCGAAGGCGAAGGTGTTCGCGGGCAACGACGTCGCGGTGTTCAACGCCGACGACGAGTGGTCCACCCGCCTCGTCGAGGCCGCCGGGGGACGGCGCGCGTCGTTCACCCTCGGCGTCCCGCAGGACGGTCAGCTCGGCGTCGACGAGGACCGGCTGGTCGACCGCGCTTTCGGCGAGGGCGTGGAACTCGCCCTGCTGTCCGAGGTCCGCCCGGCGGGCCCGCACAACGTGGCGAACGCGCTGGCCGCGGCGGCGCTGGCCCGCGCGCACGGCGTCGACCCGGCGGCGGTCGCGGAGGGCCTGCGCGGCTTCGAGCCCGGAGCGCACCGCTCGGTGCTCATCGCCGAAGCCGATGGTGTGTCCTATGTGGACGACTCCAAGGCCACCAACCCGCACGCCGCCGACGCCGCCCTGCGCGCCCACGACTCCGTCGTGTGGATCGCAGGAGGCCTGCTCAAGGGCGCCGACGTCGACGAGCTGGTCCGCGCCAACGCCGGACGGCTCGCGACCGCGGTGCTGATCGGCCGCGACCGGGGCGAGTTCTCCGCCGCACTCGGCCGACACGCCCCGGATGTGCCCGTGCACGAGGTCGCATCGGGGGACGATGCGGGCATGCTCGAAGCGGTTCGCCTGGCGCACGGCAGCGCGCGGCCCGGCTCGGTGGTGCTGCTCGCACCCGCGGCAGCGTCGATGGACATGTTCACCGACTACGCCCACCGCGGCAGGGCTTTCGCCGACGCGGTGCGCGACGTGCTGTCCGAAACCCCGGCGACGACGCGCGGCGGGTGATCCGGTGACCACCGCTGCGTCGAAGAGCGCTGCCGCGCGAGACCCCCGCAGGCGAGCCGGGGTGACGGTGCTGTCCACGCTGACGGCCTGGCTGACCCGCCCGCTGGCCTCGTTCCACCTGCTGCTGGCCGTCTTCGGCCTGCTCACGGTGTTCGGCCTGGTGATGGTGCTCTCGGCGTCCAGCGTCGACTCGTTCAACCGGGACGGCTCGTCCTACAGCGTGTTCGTCAAGCAGGTCATGTACTGCGGCGCCGGGCTCGTGCTGTTCTACATCGCGTTGCGCGCCCCGGTGCGCCTGCTGCGCCGCTACAGCCTCGGCATCCTGGCCTTCTGCCTCGGGCTCCTGGTGCTCGTGCTGATCCCCGGCGTGGGCACCGAGCTCAACGGCGCCCGCAGCTGGTTCTTCGTGGCCGGCGTGTCGTTCCAGCCCGTCGAGTTCGCCAAGATCGCCTTCGCCCTGTGGGGCGCGCACGTGCTGGTCACCAAGCGCGGCCTGATGACCCAGTACCGCCACCTGCTGGTGCCCGTGGTCCCCGCCGCGCTGCTGATGTTCACGCTCGTGATGATGCAGCCCGACCTCGGCTCGACGATCACGCTGTTCGTCGTGCTGCTGGCGCTGCTGTGGTTCGCCGGAGCTCCGCTGCGGCTGTTCCTCGTGATGGCGCTGGGCGCGGTCACCGGCGGCATCGTGCTGGCGATGATCGCCGAGTACCGGATGGCGCGGCTGACGTCCTTCCTCGACCCGGCCTCGGATCCCTCCGGCAACGGCTACCAGGCCATGCAGGCGCTGTTCGCGCTGGCCGACGGTGGGCTGATGGGCCGCGGCCTCGGCCAGGGCTGGTCGAAGTGGCAGTACCTGCCCAACGTGCACAACGACTACATCTTCGCGGTCATCGGCGAGGAGCTCGGGTTCATCGGCTGCGCCATAGTGCTGATGCTGTACGCCACCACGGCCTACGTGGGCATGCGCATCGCCTTCCGCAACACCGACCCGTTCATCCGGCTGGTCGCGGCGACCCTCACCACCTGGCTGGTCGGCCAGGCCGTGATCAACATCGGTTACGTGGTCGGCCTGCTGCCCACCACCGGCCTGCCGCTGCCGCTGATCTCCTCGGGCGGGTCCTCGGTGGTGACCAGCATGCTGGTGTTCGGCCTGCTCGCGAACTTCGCCCGGCACGAACCCGAAGCCATCGCCGCGCTACGGTCTCTGGGGCCGGGGCGGGTCGGCAAGCTGCTGCGACTGCCCACCCCGGCGCCCTACCGTCCGCCGGCGAGGCGGAAGACTTCCCGGCCCGTCCCCCGGACCCGGCCCGGTGCCAAGAGCTCCGGCGCGTCCGGAACGCGCCGGAGCGGAGCAGAACCCCGCGCACGTGGTGCGCGCAGCGGGCCCGGATCCCGGGCTCAGACACGAGGAGGACACCGTTGAGCGGGGATCAGACGGTCCGCATCCAGCGCCTGGGCGAACCGCAGGGCGCTGCGATGGGCATGCGCCGGCTGTCGGTGGTGGTCGCCGGAGGCGGCACCGCGGGGCACATCGAACCGGCCCTGGCGCTGGCCGACGCGGTACGACGCGTCCGCCCCGACGCCCAGATCACCGCGTTGGGCACCGAACGAGGTCTGGAGAACCGGCTCGTCCCGGCTCGTGGATATCCGCTCGAGCTGATCCCGCCGGTGCCCATGCCGCGCAAGCCCAACGCCGACCTGCTCAAGCTGCCGCTGAAGGTGCGCGAGTCGGTGCACCAGACCCGCGACGTGCTCGACAAGGTCGGCGCTCAGGTCGTCGTCGGCTTCGGCGGCTACGTCTCGCTGCCCGCCTACCTGGCCGCCCGCGGCCGGGTGCCGATCGTGGTGCACGAGGCCAACGCCCGCGCCGGACTCGCCAACAAGGTCGGCGCCAAGCTCGCCGCCCGCGTGCTCGCGGCGACGCCCGACAGCGGCCTGCCCGGCGCCCAGGCCATCGGCATCCCGCTGCGCGAGTCGATCACCCGGCTGGATCGCTGGAAGCTGCGGATGCAGGCCCGCCAGCACTTCGGGCTGCACCCGCACGCCCCGACCATCCTGGTCTTCGGCGGTTCGCAGGGCGCGCAGACGCTCAACACCGCCTTCTCCGGTGCCGCGCAGGCGCTCGGCCGCGCCGGCATCGGCGTGCTGCACGCGCACGGACCCAAGAACAGCGTCGCCATCCAGCAGGTCATGGGCGCGCCGATCTACCGGACCGTGCCGTACCTGGAGAAGATGGACCTCGCCTACGCCGCCGCCGACATGGTCGTGTGCCGATCCGGTGCGATGACCGTCGCCGAGGTCTCCGCCGTCGGCCTGCCCGCCGTGTTCGTGCCGCTGCCGCACGGCAACGGTGAGCAGGCGCTCAACGCTCAGCCGGTGGTCAGCGCCGGGGGAGCCGGGCTGATCGCCGACGCCGAGCTGACGCCGCAGCGGGTCATCGACGAGATCATCCCGATGGCGCTGGACGCGCAGCGGCTGCAGATGATGAGCCAGGCGACCCTGGGCAGCGGCCACCGCGAGGCCGACCAGGTGCTCGCCCGCATCGTGATGGAGGTGGCGGGTCAATGACCGCCGACATGGACCGACTGCTCGATCGGGTTCACCTGGTGGGCATCGGTGGGGCCGGGATGAGCGGCATCGCCCGCATCCTGCTCGCCCGCGGCCGCCAGGTCTCCGGCTCCGACGCGCGCGACTCGCGCACCGTCATGGCGCTGCGCGCCCAGGGCGCGAGCATCGGGATCGGGCACCACGCCGAGAACCTCGACCTGCTCGACCAGGAGCCGACGGCCGTGGTGGTCTCCACCGCGATCCGCCCGGACAACGCCGAGCTGGTCGCCGCGCAGGAGCGCGGCATCACCGTGCTGCGGCGGGCCGAGGCGCTGGCCGGGCTGATGTCCGACCACCGCGTCGCCTGCGTCGCGGGCACGCACGGCAAGACCTCGACGACCTCGATGCTCACCGTGGCGTTGCAGCACTGCCGGATCGATCCGTCGTTCGCCATCGGCGGCGACCTCAACGAGTCCGGCGCCAACGCGCACCACGGCGACGGCGGGGTCTTCGTCGCCGAGGCCGACGAGAGCGACGGATCGTTCCTGGTGTTCGCGCCGTCGGTCGCGGTGGTGACCAACGTCGAACCCGACCACCTGGACCACCACGGCACCGCCGAGGCCTACACCAAGGTCTTCGAGGACTTCATCAGCCGCATCGAACCGGGCGGCGTGCTCATCGTCTGCTCCGACGACCCCGGCGCGGAAGCCCTTGCGGCGCAGGCTGAATCCGCCGACGTGCGGGTCCGCCGCTACGGCGCGAACGCCACCGCCGACGGCGACGCCCGGCTGGCCGGCTACCACGCCACCCAAGGCGTCGGCGTGGTGTCGGTGGAGCTCGTGGGCGTGTCCGGCGAGCTGGTCGACGTGCAGGTCGCCGTCCCCGGCGAGCACATGGCCGGCAACGCCGTCGCGGCCCTGCTGGCCGGTCTGGAGCTCGGCGCCCCGCTGGAGGGGATGCTGGAAGGTCTGGCCGCGTTCGGCGGCGTGCGGCGCCGCTTCGAGTTCAAGGGTCGGGTCAACGGCATCCGCGTCTACGACGACTACGCCCACCACCCGACCGAGGTCTCCGCGCAGCTGCGCGCGGCCCGCCCGGTCGCCGGTGCGGGCCGGTTGGTCGTGGTGTTCCAGCCGCACCTGTTCTCCCGGACCGCGACCTTCGCCGCCGAGTTCGCCGAGGCCCTGGGCCTGGCCGACGAGGTCGTCGTGCTCGACGTCTACGGCGCGCGGGAGGACCCGCAGCCGGGCGTGACGGGCAAGCTGATCTCCGACGCGATCCCGCTGCCTGCCGAGAACGTGCACTTCGAGCCGTCCTTCACCGACGCGGGCCCGCGCGTCGCGGGCCTGGTGCGTCCCGGCGACCTGGTGCTGACCATGGGCGCGGGCGACGTGACGATGCTCGGCCCGGAGATCCTCGGTGAGCTCGACCGGGCCCTCGCTTCCGGCGGCAACGGCAACGGGGAGGACCACGGGTGACGGACCGGAGCGCGGCGGAGCGAGCGCGGCGCCGTCCGGTGCGCCGGAGCGCCCCGCCCGCTCCCGCCTGGCGGCGGTTCCTGCTGCCGGGCGTGCTGGCGGTGGCGACCATCGGCTTCCTGGTCATCTACTTCTCGCCGCTGCTGGGCGTCCGGACGGTGCGCGTGGAGGGCAACGACGGTCTGTCCTCCGACGCGGTGATCCAGGCCGCCGAGGTCGCCGAGGGCACCCCGATGCTGCGGGTGGATCCGGAGCGGATCCGGGAGCACCTGCGCGGTCTGCCGAAGGTCGCCGATGCGACGGCGGTGCTGGACTGGCCGTCGACGGTGATCATCCAGGTCACCGAGCGGACCCCGGCGGCGTACTTCCGCGCCACCGACGGGATCCGGGTGCTCGACGTGGCCGGGGTGCCGTTCGAGACGGTCGCCGGACCGCCCGCCGGCGTGCCGGAACTGCGCGCGCCCAAGGCCGCCGCCGACGACCCCACCACCCGCGCCGCGCTGTCGGTGCTGGTGGCGCTGCCGGTCCCGGTGCGGGGTGAGGTGACCGCGGTGCTGGCGCGCAGCCCCAGCGACGTGCGGCTGGAGCTCACCGGCGGACGCACCGTCGACTGGGGTTCGCTGAAGGACACCCAGCGCAAGGCGCTGATCCTGCCGCCGCTGCTGACCCGTCCCGGCAAGGTTTACGACGTTACGACACCCGCGCTGCCGACGGTCGCCTGAACGGCCGTCACCGAACGGCACCGGATCAAGATCGTTTCCGTCGCGCTAACGTGGGCGGCGTGTTCAGGGTGAGTGGTGAAGCGCCGGAGGCGGTCTTCTCCGGGGGATCAGGTGCGGCGGAGCGGACCCGCCGATTACGACCCGTCCCACCGCCACCCGCGCCGAGAGCCCCCGCGGTCGATCTCGCCGAGGCCGAGGAGTTCCTGCGGCTGTTCCACGCCGAGAACCAGGTCGAGGCCCCGATCCAGCAGCGGCTGGCGCGGATGCGCTACGAGGTCGAGACGACCGGCACCTACCGGCACACCCCCGACGAGCTCTCCTACGGCGCGAAGGTCGCCTGGCGCAACAGCGCCCGCTGCATCGGCCGGTTGTACTGGCGCAGCCTGAAGGTCCGCGACCTGCGCGACGTGCACACCGTCTCCGGTGTGGCCGCGCACTGCGTCGAGCACCTGCGGATGGCCACCAACGGCGGCAAGATCCGCCCGCTGATCAGCGTCTTCCCGCCGGAGACCCCGGCGCGGCCCGCGCCGCGGATCTGGAACGAGCAGCTCATCCGCTACGCCGGTTACCGCGGCCAGGACGGCAAGGTGCTCGGCGACCCGCGCTACGCGCGATTCACCGAGATCGTCACCGGTTTCGGCTGGCGAGCACCGGCCCGCCGCACCGGGTTCGACCCGCTGCCGCTGGTGGTGGAGACCCGCGAGGAGGGCGCGCACATGTTCGCGCTCCCCCCGGACGCGGTCCACGAGGTCCCGATGACCCACCCCGACCTGCCGTGGTTCGCCGAGCTCGGGCTGCGCTGGCACGCGGTTCCGGTCATCAGCAACATGCGGCTGAGCATCGGCGGCGTCTCGTACCCGGCCGCGCCGTTCAACGGCTGGTACATGGGCACCGAGATCGGTGCCCGCAACTTCGCCGACAACGACCGCTACAACCTCGTCCCGGTCGTCGCCGAGCGCCTGGGCCTGGACACCTCGCGCGAGGACACCCTGTGGCGGGACCGCGCGCTGGTCGAGCTCAACCGCGCCGTCCTGCACTCCTACCAGCAGGCCGGTGTGACGATCACCGATCACCACACCGAATCGCACCGGTTCCTCACCCACCTCGCGAAGGAGGAGTCGGCGGGGCGCAAGTGCCCGGTCGACTGGTCCTGGATCGTCCCGCCGATGTCGGGCGCCCAGACCCCGGTCTTCCACCGCTACTACGACACCGAAGCCCCGGGCCCGAACTACTACGCCGACGACGAGGCCACCCAACGCGCCCTCACCGGAGGCCCACCCCACTTCGCCTGAGTCTTCGGGCTTCAGCAGAGGCACGAGGGGTCCTTTCGCCCTAGTGCTCGCCATTGGTCTGCGTAGTGGTGACCGTAGTGGTGACGCAGAACGATGATCGCAGAGACTCTGGGCCCGTCTTGCTGACTGAGCGTTGTGGATACCCCAATTTCGCAGCAGTGGAAGACCGTTCGTGCGGTGTGTAGCGAAAGTGGTCCTCCTGCAACGAGACATCGATACGATAAATGCGTGAAGCTCCGGTACCAGTTCCGCTTGTACCCGACTCCTGGTCAGCAGGCGGCGCTGGCTCGGGCGTTCGGGTGCGCTCGAGTGGTCTTCAACGCCGCCATCGCCGTGTCGTCCGTGGTGCTGCAACAGGCACTGCGTGACGTGGATCGGGCGTACAGCAACTTCTTCGACTCGACCAGCGGGAAGCGCAAGGGGCGCAAGCCGGGGCACCGAGATTCAAGAGCCGACGTGATCGACGTCAGTCGATCCGGTTCACGGCCAATGCGAAGTTCACGATCACGCGTGGCGGGAAACCGCGATTGCAGAAGGTCGGTCATGTGCCGATCAAGCTGTCCCGCCCGTTGCCTTCCACCCCGTCGAGCGTGACCGTGATCAAGGGTGCGAGCGGGAGGTACTTCGCGTCGTTCGTCGTCGACGTCGAGTCCGAACCGACCGCTGTTGAGGCACCCAAGATAGGTGTTGATCTGGGTCTGAAGCACTTCGCAGTGTTGTCCGACGGCACCAAGATCGATGCTCCGAGATTTCTGCGCAAGGCAGAAGCGAAGCTCAAGCGGTTGCAGCGGGCCTCGCGCGTAAGAAGGAGGGATCGGCGAATCGGGAGAAGGTCAGGGTCAAGTTGGCACGCGCGCGTGCTCGAGTTGCCGACGCACGCCGGGACGTCCACCATCAACTCTCCACTCGGTTGATCCGCGAGAACCAAGCGATCGCGGTGGAGAACTCGTCGGTGTCGGGGCTGGCGCGTACGAGTCTGGCGAAGTCTGTTCTCGACGCTGGTTGGGCGTCGTTCACGGCCATGTTGGAGTACAAGGCTGCGCTCAACGGGCGACACTTCGTTCGAATCAGTCGGTTCGAACCCACCTCGCAGACCTGCTCGAACTGCGAGACCAAGGACGGCCGCAAGCCACTGCATGTGCGCATGTGGCAGTGCAAGGTCTGCGGGGTGTGGCTGGATAGGGATATCAACGCGGCGGTGAACGTCGCTAACGCCGCTGGACTGGCGGTGACAGCTTGTGGAGCGCAAGTAAGACCACCCGCAAGGGCGGCGAAGCGCGGTGAAGCAGGAACCCACTGAAGCGAGATGACGGCGCGCCCGTGCGTCGTCATCAGCGGTAGGAATCACCGGCGTTTAGGCTGGTGAGGAGGTCAATACGAGAATGTCACTTCGTGCCACGCTGGCTCGTTCGATTCCTCAGAGCTACTGGCTTGCGCTGAGGTGCGAGAGAGGCGAGGCAGTCTGGGGAGGTCGAGGTCGGCGAAGAGTGCGTGCCCGCTGCTTCGGAGGCTCTTCGCGGGTGCTGGCGATGTCAGGGGTTCCAATGATCTCCACGGCTTCGGCTTCCATCGTGTGGCCGTATCGAGCGGCTCCATCGCCGAGATGCTCGATCGTCTCGTCGTCCGGCCCGCGGATCGTCAAGACCGGCATGGTCCACTCCCGTGGAGCGCTGCTTCGTGCAATCAAGCTCGTGCGCGAAGTACGTTGCGAGCGGTTTTGTCGGTGGTTGGTCGTACGGTTGGGGGGTGCGGGCGGCTCGGTTGGTGTCGTTGTTGTGCTTGTTGCAGGTCCGGGGGTCGATGAACGGGCCTGAGCTGGCGCGCGAGCTGGAGGTCTCCGAGCGGACCGTGGCGCGCGACGTGCTGGCGCTTGCCGAGGCCGGGGTGCCGGTCTACGCCGAGCGCGGGCGCGGTGGCGGGTACCGGTTGCTCGGCGGCTACCGGTCGAAGCTCAACGGCCTGCACCGCGAGGAGGCCGAGGCGCTGTTCCTGTCCGGGGTGCCCGGGGCCGCGGTCGACATGGGGCTGGGCGAGGCGGTCGAGGCCGCCCGCTTGAAAGCGGCAGCGGCGCTGGCGCCGCCGTTCCAGGACGCGCCGCAACGGGTCGGTCAGCGGTTCCACCTCGACGCTCCCCGCTGGTTCCGCGAAGCCGAAACACCCGCTCTGCTGGCCGAAATCGGCCGCGCGGTGTGGCGCGACCTGAGCATCACCGTCGGCTACCAGCGCGGGGAACGCCTCGTCCGGCGCGAGCTCGAACCGCACGGTCTCGTCCTCAAAGCCGGTGTCTGGTACCTGGCCGCGCGCTGCGACGGGACGTTCCGGACCTACCGGGTCGACCGGTTTCGCGAGGTCAGAGAGGGGGAGGAGTTCGTCCGCGACGAGACCTTCGACCTCGCCGCGTTCTGGGACCGCACCGCCGAGGAGTTCTCCCGCTCGCTGCTCACCCTCGACGTCGAGGTCCGGCTCAGCCCCACCGGGCTCCGCCGGTTGCGCGGCACCGTCGACGGCCCGGCCGCCGCCGAAGCCGAGGCCGCCGCCGGAGAACCCGACGAGCACGGCTGGGTCCGCACCACGTTCCGGGCCGAATCGCTGCAGGTCGCGTTCTCCCAGATCCTCGCGCTCGGACCGGAAGCCGAGGTCCTGGCGCCGGAACCGCTGCGCCAGGACCTCGCGAGCGCCGCCGAGCGCTTCGCCGCGCTCTACCGGTAGTCGGCCGCGTCGCCCTCGCCGCCGCCCCACTCGACCTCCTGCACGAACCGCCAGGCGTCGGGCTGCGAGCCGTCGGTGTCGGTGAAGCCGTACTCCTTGGCCAGGAAGCCGCTGGACAGCGACCGGGTGTTCCAGCGCGCCACGTCCGCGTCGCCGGCCAGCGCCACCACCGCGCGGCCCACGTAGGCGGGGGATTCGGCGATCGCGAAACCCGGTGGGGCGGTGGTGGACTCGCGCCAGTTCTGCTCGGTGACCCCGAAGTGCTCCAGCATCATCTCCGAGCGCAGCCAGCCGGGCGTCAGCGACACCGCGGTGCCGCCCAGCGGCGCCAGCTCCTCGCCCTGCGCGCGGGCGAGCCGGTGCAACGCCGTCTTGGCGACGTCGAAGAACGCGCCGCACTCGCTGCGGTAGAACCGCTCGTTGACCTCGGCTGTGCCGTCGGTGAGCTCCACGACCAGTCCGCCCGCGCGCCTGCTCAGCAGGGCCAGCGCGAAGTGGCTGGTGATCATGTGCGCTTCGATGCCGGTGCGCAGCCGTTGCAGGCCCTTGGTCAGGTCCTGCTCCCAGATCGGTTTGTTCCAGTCCATCAGGTGCTCGCCGCCGAGGTCGTTGACCAGGACGTCCAGCCGCCCCTGCTCGGACTCCACCCGCCGCACCAGGTCCTGGACCTCGTCCGGGACGGTGTGGTCGACCCGGACCGCGATGCCCGTCCCGCCGGCGCGGGTGACCATCTCGGCGGTGTCCTCAATGGTCTCCGGGCGGTCGTAGTCCGAGCGCTGGGTCCGGGTCGTGCGCCCGGTGCAGTACACCGTCGCGCCCGCCGCGCCGAGCTCCACCGCGATCCCGCGGCCGGCTCCCCGCGTCGCCCCGGCGACCAACACGACCCTGTCTCGCAGATCCGCTGCCATGGCTTCCTTCCTGACGTCTCGTTGCCCGCGAGCGGAGACGGTCGCAGCCAATCCAGACACCTGCAGTCCGGTTTCCCCGGCGCTGTCCGCTGCGAAGAAGCCCGTTGTGGAATCGCGACTGCCTCGACCGGGTGAGCAGGTGGCCAGGTACGGTGTTCGTTGTGGTGATCACGTTCGCGGACGCGGTCATCGCAAGGGGAGGAACGAGAAACTGGGCTCGCTGCGGCAACGGGCGGACCCGCTGAGCAACACGGATGACGTCGGGCGGAAACGACGAGGTGCACAGCACAGAACTGCTGCTGCCGAAACCGGCGTGGCTGCTGGACTCAGGGGTGCGATCGCGCCTACGGTCCGGACCGGGCACGGGGTCGGATGCACGTCGAATCCCGCGCCGACGACCAGGGGGAGCCGCATCGGCGGCACCGGCTCAGCGGCCGTCCCGGCGGTCGATGCAGAGAGCACACCAGCCACGATCAGGAAGGCGGATCCGATGACGCCCCCGCACAACTATCTCGCGGTGATCAAAGTCGTCGGCATCGGTGGCGGCGGCGTCAACGCCGTGAACCGCATGATCGAGGTCGGGCTCAAAGGTGTTGAGTTCATCGCGGTGAACACCGACGCGCAGGCCCTGCTGATGTCCGATGCCGACGTCAAGCTCGACATCGGGCGTGAGCTCACTCGCGGTCTCGGTGCCGGCGCGGCGCCGGAGGTCGGTCACAAGGCCGCCGAGGATCACGCCGAGGAGATCGAAGAGGTCCTCAAGGGCGCCGACATGGTGTTCGTGACCGCCGGTGAAGGCGGTGGCACCGGAACCGGTGGCGCCCCGGTGGTCGCCAACATCGCGCGCAAGCTCGGTGCGCTGACCATCGGTGTGGTCACCCGGCCGTTCTCCTTCGAGGGCAAGCGCCGCGCGTCCCAGGCCGAACAGGGCATCAAGGAGCTGCGCGACTGCTGCGACACCCTGATCGTCATCCCGAACGACCGGCTGCTGCAGCTCGGCGACATCGGCGTGAGCCTGATGGACGCCTTCCGCTCGGCCGACGAGGTCCTGCTCTCCGGTGTCCAGGGCATCACCGACCTGATCACCACGCCGGGCCTGATCAACCTCGACTTCGCCGACGTCAAGAGCGTCATGTCCGGAGCGGGCAGCGCCTTGATGGGCATCGGCTCGGCGAGGGGTGATGGCAGAGCCGTCGAAGCCGCGCAGAAGGCGATCAACTCGCCGCTGCTGGAGGCGTCGATGGAAGGCGCCCACGGAGTGCTGCTGGCCATAGCGGGCGGTTCGGATCTCGGCCTGTTCGAGATCAACGAGTCGGCGTCGCTGGTCCAGGAGTCCGCGCACCCCGAGGCCAACATCATCTTCGGTACGGTCATCGACGACTCGCTCGGCGACGAGGTCCGGGTCACGGTGATCGCCGCCGGGTTCGACTCCGGCACGCCGACGCACAAGAAGCTCGAACCGACGCGTGTCGGCGGTCGCAGCGAGGAGGCCGAGGCTCCCGCGCCGAAGGCCGAGAAGCCCGCTGCGCCCGAGAGCACCGAGACCCAGCAGGCCCCGGCCCAGCCGAGCGCTCCGGCGCCCGCGCAGCCACCGGTTCAGCCGGTCCAGCAGTCGGCGCCCGCACCGGCCCCGGAGGCTCCGCAGACCGAGCAGCAGCCCCCGGCTCCGCAGCAGCCGACCACGCCGCAGCAGACCGGTTTTCAGCAGCAGAGCCCGCAGCCGAGCCAGCAGCAGAGCCCGCAGCCGCGGTCCTACGGCGGTGACGGTTCGACCACCGGGCAGCAGGGCGTGTCGGTGCCCGGTCGCCCCGGCAGCGGCTACCCGACGCACTCCACCGGCGCCTCGCGCCCCGGTGGGCTGCCGAACCGCGCCGTGCCGGTGGGTGATGACACCGACGACGACGTCGACATTCCGCCGTTCATGCGGCGCTGACGCATGAGCGAGAATCGACACCGGGGACCGCGGGTTCCCGGTGTCGATTTTTCTTTTTCAGGAGGCTGGGCAAGTGCGGATTCGGCGCGTGACCACCACGCGGGAGGGCGGTAGCTCCAAGGCGCCGTTCGACTCCTTCAACCTCGGCGGCAGGGTCGGCGACGCGCCGGAGGCGCTCGCGGCCAACACGCGCAAGCTGGCGGAGGGGATCGGCCTGCCCGAGGACCACCTCGTGTGGATGGAGCAGATCCACGGCCGCACCGCGACCGTCGTGGACGGCCCGCAGCCGGCGGCGGTGGAGGCCTCCGACGCGCTGGTGACGGCTCAGCCGGGACTCGCGCTGGTCGCCCTGACCGCTGACTGCGTCCCGGTGCTGCTGGGCGATCCCGAGGCCGGGGTGATCTCCGCGGTGCACGCCGGGCGCGTGGGCGCGCGCGTGGGAGTCCTTCCGGCGGCGCTGAAGTCGATGCGCGAGGCCGGTGCGCGGCTCGACAGGGTGGAGGCGCTGATCGGACCCGCGGCCTGCGGTGCCTGCTACGAGGTGCCGCCGGAGATGCAGGCCGATGTGGAGGAGCACCTGCCGGGCAGCGCCTGCAAGACCCGCAAGGGCACGACCGGGCTCGACCTGCGTGCCGGGTTGTTCGAGCAGCTCGCGCAGGTCGGCATCGCCAAGATCGGCGTCGACCCGCGCTGCACCGTGGAGACCCGGGAGCTGTTCAGCCACCGCCGCGACAACGGCAGGACGGGGCGCTTCGCCTCGGTGATCTGGATGGACGAGCAGTCGTGACGCCCGAAGAACGTCGCGCGGAGCTGGCCGAGTCGCTGGCGGAGGTCCGGGAGCGCTTGGCGAAGGCGTGCCACGCCGCCGGACGGTCTCCGGAGGAGGTCGAGCTGCTCGCTGTGACCAAGACCTTCCCCGCATCCGATGTGGCTCTTCTCTCCGATCTCGGGCTGTCGGCCTTCGCCGAGAACCGGGAGCAGGAGGCGCGCGGCAAGGTGGCGGAGTTCGCCGAGCTCCGGCCGCAGGCCGCGCGGCGCTGGCACATGGTCGGTCAGTTGCAGCGGAACAAGGCTCGCGCGGTCGCCCGCTGGGCGGATGTCGTCGAGTCGATCGACAGCGAACGGCTCGCCGAAGCGCTGTCCCGCGCGGTCGGCAACGTCCTCGAAACGGGCGAGCGGGAGCTCCCTTTGGACGTGTTGGTGCAGGTCAGCCTGGACGGAAGCACCGGAAGGGGCGGCTGCGCGCCGGAGGACGTTCCGCGACTCGCCGACATGATCACGCGAACGAGCGATCTTCGATTGCGGGGAGTGATGGCGGTGGCTCCGCTCGGCGGCGACGCTGCTGTGGCGTTCGACACACTTTCGTCGATCTCCGAGCGCTTGCGCGTTGATCACCCGGAAGCTGTGGACGTGTCGGCGGGGATGTCCGGTGACCTGGAAAGTGCTGTTGCCCACGGCTCGACCAGGGTGCGTGTCGGAACCGCGCTGCTCGGCGGGCGGCGGTTAATCTCGCCGTAGCCGTCAAAAGGGGGTCGAAGGCCGGCCACCTCGTGCTCGGTGTCAGGGAGCCGCAGAGGAAGGGCATGCCGATGAGCGCTCTGCACAAGTTGAAGGCCTACTTCGGCATGGTCCCGGCCGACGAGGTGGACGAGTACGAGGACGAGATCGGCTACCGCGAGCGGTACGACGATGATCGTCCTGCGTACGACTCCCGTCCGTCCTACAGCGACCGGGCCGCGTACGACGAAGACCGGGGAGCGCCCCGGCGCAGGTCGGCGGGCACCCGCGGCGGTTTTCAAGCCGACGCGGAGACCGAGTCCTACGCCGAGGAGTTCCGCGAGCCGCCGCGACCGCGGCGGCAGTGGGCGTCCGAGACGCCGTCGCGCAGCACTCTGCCCAACGATCAGCCGCGAAGTGACAGCGTTTCGCGTCTGCGGGCGGTGACCGACACAGGTACTCAGTTCAACTTGAGTAAGATCACAACTCTGCATCCGCGCAGCTACAGCGAAGCGCGGACCATCGGCGAGCAGTACCGAGACGGCACGCCGGTGATCATGAACCTGACCGAGATGGAGGAGGCCGACGCGAAGCGTCTGGTCGACTTCGCCGCAGGTCTGGCGTTCGCGATGCGGGGTTCGATCGAGAAGGTCACCAACCGGGTGTTCTTGCTCTCACCGCCGAACGTCGACGTCGCGGCGGAGGACAAGCGACGGCTAGCAGAGGGGGCCTTTTTCAACTACGGGTGAGTGGTGGCACAGTTGAAGGCGTGAACCCGGTGCAGATCGTCCTGTTCTACGTTCTGTTCTTCTTCTGGCTCCTGCTCACGGCGCGTATCGTGGTGGAACTCGTGAGAGTGTTCGCCCGCGATTGGCGACCCGTTGGGGGGGTTGCAATCGCGTTGGAGAGCATCTACACAGTGACCGACCCACCCGTAAAGTTGGTGCGTCGGGTGATTCCGACGGTCCGGATCGGCGGCGTCGGACTGGACCTATCGATTATGGTGCTGCTGCTGGTCGTGTTCATACTGATGCGACTGGTGCAACCGGCCGGGTGACGGGGAACCCGACCGACCCGCAGCTGCCGAAGGAGTGCGTGAGGTGATCTTGTGGGCCTGACCCCCGCCGACGTGCATAACGTCGCGTTCAGCAAACCTCCGATCGGCAAGCGGGGCTACAACGAGGACGAGGTGGATGCATTCCTCGACCTGGTTGAAGCCGAGCTTGCCCGGCTGGTTGAGGAGAACAACGACCTGCGTGGCCAGGTGGAGCAGCTGGAGTCCCAGCTGCAGTCGGCCCAGGTCGACCTGGACGACGCCCGTAGCCAGGCTGCGTCCGCTGCTGCCTCGACCCCAGCCGCCCCACCGGAGGAACCGCGCCGGCTCACCCCGGTCCCGGCGCCGACCGCTGCCGAGCAGACCTCTCCGGGCGGTGATCACCACGTGCAGGCCGCCAAGGTTCTGGGCCTCGCGCAGGAGATGGCTGACCGGCTGACCGGTGAGGCCAAGGCCGAGGCCGACGGCATGTTGTCCGAGGCCCGGACGAAGTCGGAGCAGCTGCTGTCGGAGGCTCGTTCGAAGTCCGACAGCATGGTCAACGAATCTCGGACCCGAGCCGAGACGATGCTCAACGACGCCCGAACCCGGGCGGAAACGCTTGAGCGGCAGGCGCGCGACAAGGCCGCCAGCCTGGAACGCGATGCGCAGCGCAAGCACGCTGAGGTGATGGGCAACATCACCAACGAGAAGAACGCCCTCGAGAAGAAGATCGAGACTCTCCGCACGTTCGAGCGCGAGTACCGCACTCGACTGCAGACCTACCTGGAGTCTCAGCTTCGCGAACTGCAGGACCGAGGCTCTGCCGCGCCAGCGGAGAGCAGCAGCAGCGGAAGCCGTTCGGGACAGCAGGCCACCAGCTACAGCTTCGGGGCCAGGGCGGCCGAAGCGGGCTGATTCCCCGTTCAAGACTTGGCGCACCGGCGGTGATGGGTCATGGCCCGTCACCGCCGGTGTCTGTCGAGAGGGGAACGGCGAGAGACGGGAAAGCTAGTGCTGCTGGTCGTTCTGCTGCTGGTCCTGGTGGCCGCCGCGACGTTGGTGGCGGCCGTGCTCGGCGGAGGCTCCGGCCTCGCGTGGATCTCGGTCCTGGCCAGCGCCCTCGGGGCGGCGCTGCTGATCGCAGACCGGATCAGGGCCCGTCGGGGGATCAGGAAGACCGCCCCGGCCCGGCCGCCGGGCGCGGAGCCGGGCGAGGAGCGCAGCAACGCGGCCGAGGCGGCCGATCCGGACGCCGAGGTCGTGGTGGTCGACGAACGTCCGCGCTACCACGTGCGGACCTGCGAGTGGCTCGGTGACGCGGAGACGCTGTCGCTGAAGCTCGCGGAGGCGCGGGAGCTCGGCTTCACGCCGTGCGCCCGGTGCGCGCCCAACGCGACGATCGCGGCGGAGTCCGGCCGGAGCCGGTGAAAACCACTGGCGAGATCCCGGTACTCTGTGAGGACAAGGCGTTGATCCGGCCATCACCGGGGAGCCTCCGGAAGAACGGGCACCCGCGGGCGCCTCAGTAGAACCGGACGGGTCCGGCCCGTCACAGCCGGCAATCGAGTGGCCGTCGGCGTTCGCGCCGCCGGCAAGCGGGGTGGTACCGCGGTGCCCGGGTGAGTCCGGGACGTCGTCCCCGTCCTCCAGGGCGGCAACGACACATTGCGAGGAGCAGCTCCGCGATGGCATACCCCAAGGTTTCCTTCGGCGCGTCCGATGAGCGCGGCGTGGCGGCCCAGCCCGCGTTCCCGGCGATCGAACGCCAGGTGCTGGACTTCTGGGCCGACGACAAGACCTTCCGCGCCTCCATCGACGCGCGCGAGGCGGGCCACAACGGCTCCAACGAGTACGTCTTCTACGACGGCCCGCCGTTCGCGAACGGCCTGCCGCACTACGGCCACCTGCTCACCGGCTACGTCAAGGACGCGGTTCCGCGCTACCAGACGATGCGCGGCAAGCGGGTCGAGCGCCGGTTCGGCTGGGACACCCACGGCCTGCCCGCCGAGGTCGAGGCGGAGAAGCAGCTCGGCATCACCTCGAAGGCCGAGATCGACAACATGGGCATCGCCGCGTTCAACGAGGCGTGCAAGACCTCGGTGCTGCGCTACACCGCGGACTGGGAGGACTACGTCACCCGCCAGGCGCGCTGGGTGGACTTCGAGAACGACTACAAGACGCTCGACCTGGACTACATGGAAAGCGTCATGTGGGCGATCAAGACCCTGTGGGACAAGGGTCTGGTCTACGAGGGCTACCGGGTCCTCTGGTACTGCTGGCGCTGCGAGACGCCGCTGTCCAACACCGAGACCCGCATGGACGACGGCTACCGGCCGCGCCAGGACCCGGCGGTGACGGTGGGCCTGCGCCTGACCGCGCCCGGGAAGGACCTCGACGGCGCGCTGGCGCTGGTGTGGACGACGACGCCGTGGACCCTGCCGTCCAACCTGGCCGCCGCCGTGCACCCCGACGTGGACTACGCGCTGGTCGCGCCCGCCGAGAGCGCCGAGCGCTACCTGCTCGCCGAAGCCCGGCTGCCCGCCTACGCCCGCGAGCTCGGCGAGGACATCGCCGACCGCGTGGTGGCCCGGTACAAGGGCTCGGACCTGCTGGGCACCGGCTACGAGCCACCGTTCGACTTCTTCGCCGGCCGGGAGAACGCCCACCAGGTGCTGGCCGCCGACTACGTCACCACCGACGACGGCACCGGGATCGTGCACATCGCACCGGCTTTCGGTGAGGACGACAAGCTCGTCACCGACGCCGCCGACATCGTTCCGGTCGTGCCGGTCGACGCGCACGGCAAGTTCACCGCCGACGTGCCGCCGTACGAGGGCATGCAGGTCTTCGAGGCCAACAAGCACATCGCCCGCGACCTCAAGGAACGCGGACTGCTGCTGCGCCACGAGACCTACGACCACCAGTACCCGCACTGCTGGCGCTGCGACAACGCGCTGATCCAGCGGGCGGTGTCGTCCTGGTTCGTGGCCGTGAGCCAGTTCAAGGACCGGATGGTCGAGCTCAACAAGCAGATCAACTGGGTGCCCTCGCACATCCGCGACGGCCAGTTCGGCAAGTGGCTGGAGAACGCCCGCGACTGGAACATCTCGCGGAACCGGTACTGGGGTTCGCCGATCCCGGTGTGGGTCTCCGACGACCCCGAGCACCCGCGCACCGACGTCTACGGCTCGCTGGACGAGCTGGAGCGCGACTTCGGGGTGCGGCCGGCGAACCTGCACCGCCCGGAGATCGACGAGCTGACCCGGCCCAACCCGGACGACCCGACCGGCAAGTCCACGATGCGCCGGGTGCCGGAGGTGCTGGACTGCTGGTTCGAGTCGGGCTCGATGCCGTTCGCGCAGGTCCACTACCCGATGGAGAACGCGGAGTGGTTCGAGCACCACTTCCCGGGTGACTTCATCGTGGAGTACCACGGCCAGACCCGCGGCTGGTTCTACACGCTGCACGTGCTGGCCACGGCGCTGTTCGACCGGCCTGCGTTCAGCAACGTGGTGGCGCACGGCATCGTGCTGGGCCACGACGGGCTGAAGATGTCGAAGTCCAAGAAGAACTACCCGGACGTCAACGAGGTCTTCGACCGCGACGGTTCCGACGCGATGCGCTGGTTCCTGATGTCGAGCCCGATCCTGCGCGGCGGCGACCTGGTCGTCACCGAGCGGGGCATCCGGGACGCGGTGCGCCAGGCGGTGCTGCCGCTGTGGAACTCCTGGTACTTCCTCGCGCTCTACGCCAACGCCGAGGGCGTCAGCGGGGAGTTCCGCACCGACAGCAAGCACGTGCTCGACCGGTACGTGCTGGCCAAGACCCACGAGCTGGTCGGCGACGTGCAGTCCTCGATGGACTCGCTGGACCTGGCGACCGCGACCGCGAACGTGCGGGAGTTCCTGGAGGTGCTGACCAACTGGTACGTGCGCCGCTCCCGGGACCGGTTCTGGGCGGGCGACAAGGACGCGATCGACACGCTGCACACCGTGCTGGAGGTGACCTGCCGGGTGGTGGCCCCGCTGCTGCCGCTGACCGCCGAGGCGGTGTGGCGCGGGCTCACCGGTGGCCGCTCGGTGCACCTGACCGACTGGCCGCTGGTGGACGAGCTGCCCGCGGACGCCGCGCTGGTGTCGGCGATGGACCAGGTGCGGCAGGTGTGCTCCTCGGCGCTGGCGCTGCGCAAGTCCAACAAGCTGCGGGTCCGGCTGCCGCTGGCCTCGCTGGTGGTGGCCACGCCGCAGGCCGAGGCGCTGCGCCCGTTCGCCGACCTGATCAGCGACGAGGTCAACGTCAAGGGCCTGGAGCTGAGCACCGACGTGGCCGCGCACGGTCACTTCGAGATCGCGGTCAACGCGCGCGCGGCGGGTCCGCGGTTGGGCAAGGACGTGCAGACAGTGATCAAGGCCGTCAAGGCCGGTGATTGGCAGCACCGCGGGTCCACCGTGGTCGCCGCGGGCATCGAGCTGCAGGAGGGCGAGTTCACCGAGCGGCTGGTCTCGACCGACTCCGGTGCCGCGGCGGCGCTTCCGGGTGGTGACGGGCTGGTGGTGCTCGACACCGACGTCACGCCGGAGCTGGCGGCCGAGGGCCTGGCCCGCGACGTCGTCCGGGTGATCCAGAACGCCCGCAAGGACGCCGGTTTCGAGGTCTCGGACCGCATCACGGTCGTCGTGGAGGCCCCGACCGAGGTGGTCGAGGCGGTCGAGGCGCACCGCGAGTTCATCGCGGGCGAGACCCTCGCCGACGCGGTCGCCGCCGGCGACGCGGCCGACGCCGCCACCGGCACCGTCGGCGACGGCGTGGAGGTCAAGGTCGCGGTCTCCCGCGTCTGACCCCGCTTTCGCGCATCGAGGACCCGGGAGCGCGCTCCCGGGTCCTCGATGCGCGCGTCCTGCCCACGAAGTGAGAAGGCGTTGTCGCGGCGCGGGGTGAGGCGCTAGCCTTCGCCGCGAAGGTCATGAGTGCCAGCGTCAAGCCCCGGCTTGCTGGCCGGCAACCCTCCTACCGCGGTGGGGTGCCCCGGGTGAAGACCTGGCCGGTCGCGCGGTGCGGCTCGGCAAGCGCGGGCCCGCCGAGGGCCCTCGAGGCCCCGGGAGGGTCGCGATGTCTTCAGCCGTCATCGATGTTCCGAGCCAGTCCATCGCCGTTCCCGGCGTGGTCGGATCCGGACTGCGGGTTCCCCTGATCACCGGCGGAACCGCCAACTACGCCAACCTCGACCACGCCGCCAGCGCCCCCTGCCTGTCGGCCGTGCGCGACGCCGTGGACGAGCTGCTGCCGTACTACGCCAGCGTGCACCGGGGCGCCGGGTTCGCCTCGCAGGTGTCCACCCGGGTCTACGAGGGCGCGCGCCAGGTGCTGCTGGACTTCACCGGAGCCCGCCAGGGCGACGAGGTCGTGTTCACCCGCAACACCACCGACGCGCTGAACCTGCTGGCCTCGGCCGTTCCGCGCGGCACCTCGGTGGTCGTGTTCGACACCGCGCACCACGCCGCGCTGCTGCCCTGGCGCAACGTCCGCCGCATCCCCGCTCCCGAGACGCCCGCCGACGCGGTCGCGGCCCTGGACGCGGCGCTGGCCGAGTGCCCGGAGGGACCGCGGCTGGCCGTGCTGACCGGGGCCTGCAACGTCACCGGCGAGCTGTGGCCGGTCGCCGAGCTCGCCCGCGTCGCCCGTCGCAGGGGAGTCCGGACCGCGCTGGACGCCGCGCAGCTCGCGCCGCACCGCCCGATCCGCCTCGCCGAGCTCGACGTCGACTACGCCGCCCTGTCCGGCCACAAGCTCTACGCCCCCTTCGGCGCCGGGGCCCTGATCGGCCGCGCCGACTGGCTCAACGCCGCAGAGCCCCACCTCGCCGGAGGTGGCGCAACCCGCGTGGTCAACGAGCGCGCGGTCAGCTGGACCACCGGCCCCGAGAGGCACGAGGCCGGCTCGCCCAACACCGTCGGCGTGCACGCCCTGGCCACCGCCTGCCGCACCTTCGCCACCCGCTGGGAGGGCGTCGTCGGGCACGAGTCCTCGCTGCTCAGCCACCTGCGCACGGGCCTGGCGGAGATCCCCGGACTGCGCGAGCTGAGCTTGTTCGGCGCCGGGCACGACCGGGTCGGCGTCGTCAGCTTCACCATCGACGGGCAGGACCCGGGCCTGATCGCCGCCGCGCTGTCGGCCGAGCACGCCATCGGCGTCCGCGACGGCCTGTTCTGCGCTCACCTGGGAACCAAGAACCTGCTGGCCCGAGCGGGTGCGGACGCCGAGCGGGCGCTGCGCGTCAGCATCGGCCTGGGCACCGCGACCGAGCACGTCGACCGCCTGATCGCGGCGCTGAAGTCCCTGGTCAACGACGGTCCGTTGGCGAGCTACCGGCAGGTGGAGGGCCGCTGGGAGCCCGTTGACGACCAGCGCCCGCTGCCGCCGTTCCTGCCCTGAACGCCGGGGGATACGAATTTCGCGCGGAGTTCGAGTCGCGAAGTTCGCAGTCGAACTCCGCGTGAAATTCGACTGGGCCCGGGCGCGGCGGTCCTGGTGCGCCGGTGTTCACGCGGGTCGGGGACAATGGCGGCGTGAGCACCGAGCACCCACCTCCTGAGCAGGCGTCCTCCTCGTCGGAGTCCGCCGGGACCACCCCGCCCGCGGACGCACCGAAGGGCGCGTCCCGCAAGCTGCTGGCTCTGCTGTTCGGAGTGGCGGCGATCGGACTGGCCCTGGACGTGGTGACCAAGGTCGCCGTGGTCGCCAACCTGGAGGGCAACCCGCCGGTGAAGGTGCTCGGCGGCCTGTTCTACCTCGACGTGCTGCGCAATCCCGGTGCGGCGTTCTCGATGGCCACCGGCCTGACCTGGCTGCTCGCGCTGCTCGCCATCGCCGTGGTCGGCGTGATCGTGTGGCTGGCGCCGAAGCTGCGTTCGCCGGGCTGGGCCGTGGGACTGGGGCTGGTGCTCGGCGGTGCCTGCGGCAACCTCGGCGACCGGCTGTTCCGGGCGCCCGGCCCGCTGCAGGGGCACGTGGTGGACTTCCTGTCCTTCCTCGCGCCCGGCGGCCAGGTGTTCCCGGTGTTCAACGTCGCCGACAGCTGCATCACCTGCGGCGGCATCCTCGTGGTGCTGCTGTCGCTGCTGGGCCGCGACTTCGACGGGACGATCCACCGCAAGCAGAAGGCCGACAAGTCGTGAGCGAACTCCGCAACCTCCCCGTGCCGGAGGGCTTGGAAGGCATGCGGATCGACGCGGGCCTGTCCAAGCTGCTCGGCCTGTCCCGCAGCGCCGTGGCCGGACTCGCCGAGGCCGGTGACGTGCTGGTCGACGGCAGCCCGGCGGGCAAGTCCGACCGGCTGATGGCCGGCTCCTGGCTGGAGATCACCCTGCCGGCCGCTGAGCAGCCGCTGCAGGTGGTGGCAGTGCCGGTCGAGGGCATGAAGATCCTGCACCAGGACGACGACATCGTCGTGATCGACAAGCCGATCGGCGTGGCCGTGCACCCCAGCCCCGGCTGGGAGGGCCCGACCGTCGTGGGCGGCCTGGCCGCGGCGGGCGTGCAGATCGCCACCTCGGGCGCCGCCGAGCGCCAGGGCGTCGTGCACCGCCTCGACGCGGGAACGACCGGCGTGATGGTGGTCGCCAAGAGCGAGCACGCCTACACGGTGCTCAAGCGCGCGTTCAAGGAGCGCACCGTCGAGAAGCGCTACCACGCGGTCGTGCAGGGCCTTCCCGATCCGAGCCGGGGTACCATCGACGCCCCGATCGACCGGCACCCGCGGCACGACTACAAGTTCGCGGTGGTCACCGGCGGCAAGCCGAGCATCACCCACTACCAGACGGTGGAGGCGTTCCGCGCCGCCTCGCTGATCGACGTCAAGCTGGAAACCGGCCGCACCCACCAGATCCGGGTGCACTTCTCGGCGATCAAGCACCCCTGCGTCGGCGACCTCACCTACGGCGCCGACCCGGTGCTGGCCCGGCGACTGGCCCTCACCCGGCAGTGGCTGCACGCCCGGAGCCTGTCCTTCGAGCACCCCTCGGGCGGCTGGGTGCAGTTCGAGAGCGAGTACCCGGACGACTTGCAGAACGCTCTGAACGAGTTGCGCGATCAGGACGGCTGAACCGGGTAACGTGGTGATCGGATCGCGCGACGAAGGGGGTCCGATGGCTCAGGAATTTCAGGGATCGGACACACCGACCCCGCCACGCGGCATGCCGGTGATCGACCCGCAGGCCGATCTGGACACGCCGCCGGAGGGGCTGAACAGCCTCGGCGAGGTGATCAGCGCGCAGGACGTCGGCCCGGCCACGCCCTCGGTCATCGGCGAGCCCGAGCCCGACCTCCCCAAGAACGACGCCGGCGACTGGCCGACGCTGCAGTACCGCAGCAAGCAGCGCCCCGAGAAGTCCAGGCGCAACCCGCTGGACTTCTTCCGCCGCGACTCCTGAGCTCCGCTCGCTCGGCGGTGCGAGCGGCGGAAGCCGCGGCTGCGCCGGATTCCTCGCGCGGTCCTCAGAGGTCGGTGATGTCCCAGAGGAGCGTGCGCTGCTGGTCGCCCGGCTGCGGGGTCCAGCGGACCGCTGAGAGCACCGTGGACTCCGGGAGCACGTAAACCGTGTGGCCACCGGCGGTTTCGCCGGGCTGCACGCCCATCCGGTGCGGTGGGCGCGACGACATCGACACCGGGGCCTTGGCCACCGGCGAACCGTCCTCGGTGACCAGTTCCAGGTACATGTCGGGCAGCGAAGCGAACGGCACCTGGCCGTTGTTGGTCAGCTCGGTGTGCACCACGACGGAGCGCTCACCGGGCTGGAGCTCGTACCCGGCCGCGGTGAACAGGAAGTCCGCCGGGTCGACGACCTCGATGAGCTGGATGCTGATCTGCTCGCCGGACACGCCTTGGACGTCCAGCTTGGTGCCGACCTTGCCGGTCGGTGCCGGAGCCGCCGGTTGATCGCCGCGGGCCCACGCGGCCGAGCCGGGAGGCCCCCACGTGCTCATCGGCGGCGTCGGCTGCTGCGGGCGCGGCATCTGATGTGGACCGGAGACCGGGTAGGGCCCGGAGACCTGGTAGGGCCCGGAGACCTGGTAGGGCCCGGAGACCTGGTAGGGCCCGGACACCTGGTGCGGGCCCGAGACCTGGTACGGACCGGACATCGGCTGCGGGCCGGTGTACTGCGCGGGCGCCACCGGGTACGGGCCGCTGGCCGCGTTCTGCGCCGCCCACTGCTGAGCCGCGGCGACGGCGTTGCGGATGCCCTGCTGATCGCATTCGACCCCGACGATCAGGGGTAGCCCGGTGGTCGACAGCGCGGCGAGTCGCGCCGCGACGTCGCGCACGTCCATGCCGAGCCGACCGGCGATGTCCGGGACCGCCGCTCGGCCCATCTCTGCCACGACGCTCAGCAGGCGCACGTCCACGGGATCAGGGCCAGTCACGTCGTCCCACGCTACCCGGTCGGGCAGGCGCGTGGTGGTGAGGCACGAGTTCCGCGACACCGACGCCGACCTGCGCATGATCTGCGACACGCCGGGCGCGTGGAACACCGCGCAACGCCAGGGGGAATGGGCGGTGACGTCGGTGCCCGGAGTTAGGCTGGCAGTTCTCGAACACCGCCGCGAAGGAGGACTTCTCCGTGTCCGTCGACCCCTTCGTTCACCTGCACGTGCACACCGAGTACTCCATGCTCGACGGTGCGGCGAAGGTGGGTGCGCTGTTCGCGGAGGCGCAGCGGCTCGGGATGCCGGCGGTCGCGATGACCGACCACGGCAACATGTTCGGCGCGGACGAGTTCTACCAGCAGGCGCGCAAGACCGGCATCAAGCCGATCATCGGCATCGAGGCGTACCTGGCGCCGCACAACCGCTTCCACAAGAAGCCGGTGTTCTGGGGAGAGGCCAAGCAGCGCGGCACCGACGAGTTCGGCGAGGGCGGTGACGTCTCGGGCGCGGGTGCCTACACGCACATGACGATGTTCGCCCGCAACGCCACCGGCCTGCGCAACCTGTTCACGCTGTCCAGTCGCGCGAGCTTCGAGGGCATGTACCGCAAGCCGCGCATGGACCGGGAGCTGATCAGCGAGCACTCCGAGGGGATCATCGCGACCACCGGGTGCCCGTCCGGTGAGGTGCAGACGCGGTTGCGCCTGCGGCAGTACGACCAGGCGTTGCAGGCCGCGGCCGACTACCGGGACATCTTCGGCAAGGACCACTTCTTCCTGGAGCTGATGGACCACGGGCTGCCGATCGAGCGGTCCGTGCGCGAGGGGCTGCTCAAGATCGCCCAGGAGCTCGATCTCAAGCCGCTGGCCACCAACGACAGCCACTACGTGACCGTCGACCAGGCCGATTCGCACGGCGCGCTGCTGTGCGTGCAGTCGGGCAAGACGCTGTCCGACGACAGCCGGTTCAAGTTCGACGGCGACGGCTACTACCTCAAGTCGGCCGGGGAGATGCGGGAGTACTGGGACGCCGAGGTCCCGGGCGCGGCGGACAACACGCTGCTGGTCGCCGAGATGGTGGAGTCCTACGAGGACGTCTGGTCCTTCCAGGACCGGATGCCGCGCGTGACCGACGGCAGCGGCAAGTCCGAGCGGGAGCTGCTGGAGGCCGAGGTCGAGCAGTACCTGCCGACCCGCTACCCGGATGGCGCGAGCCAGGAGTGCCTGGACCGGATCAAGACCGAGCTCGACGTCCTGGACACCAAGGGCTACTGCGCGTACTTCCTGGTGGTCGGTGACCTGACCCGGTGGGCGAAGTCGCAGGGCATCCACGTCGGACCGGGCCGCGGTTCGGCCGCGGGATCGCTGCTGGCCTACATCCTGCACATCACCAACCTGGACCCGCTGGAGCACGGCCTGATCTTCGAGCGGTTCCTGAACCCGGAGCGCGACTCCCCGCCCGACATCGACCTCGACTTCGACGACCGCCGTCGCGACGAGGTGCTGCAGTACGCGATCAACAAGTACGGCCGGGACAAGGTCGCCCAGGTCATCACCTTCGGCAAGATCAAGACCAAGGCGGCGATCAAGGACGCCGCCCGCGTCCACCACGGTCAGCCGGGCTTCGCGATCGCCGACAAGATCTCCAAGGCGCTGCCGCCGCCGATCGCGGCCAAGGACATCCCGCTGTCGGGCATCGTCGACCCGCAGCACGAGCGCTACACCGAGGCCGCCGAGGTCCGCGCGCTGATCGAGACCGACCCGTCGGTGTCGCAGATCTTCGACACCGCGCGCGGTCTGGAGGGCCTGATCCGCAACGCCGGTGTGCACGCCTGCGCGGTGATCCTGTCCTCGCAGCCGCTGATGGGCACGGTGCCGCTGTGGGCGCGCGACGACGGTTCGATCATCACCGGCTGGGACTACCCGTCGTGCGAGGCCATCGGCCTGCTGAAGATGGACTTCCTGGGCCTGTCCAACCTCACCATCCTCGGTGACGCGCTGGAGATGGTGAAGGAGAACCACGGCCTGGAGATCGACCTCTCCAAGCTCGCGCTGGACGACGCCAAGACCTACGAGCTGCTCGCGCGCGGTGAGAGCCTGGGCGTGTTCCAGCTCGAAGGTGGCGGCATGCGGGAGCTGCTCAAGCGCATGCAGCCCACCGAGTTCGGCGACGTGGTGGCGGCGAACGCGCTGTACCGGCCGGGCCCGATGGAGGTCAACGCGCACCTGGACTACGCCGACCGCAAGAACGGCAAGAAGCCGGTCGAGCCGATCCACCCGGAGCTCGACGAGCCGCTCAAGGACATCCTGGCCGAGACCTACGGTCTGATCGTCTACCAGGAGCAGATCATGGCGATCGCGCAGCGGGTCGCCGGGTACAGCCTCGGTCGAGCGGACATCCTGCGTCGGGCGATGGGCAAGAAGAAGAAGGAGGTCCTGGACCAGGAGTTCGAGGGCTTCCAGGCCGGGATGCGCGACCAGGGCTTCTCCGACGAGGCCATCGACAAGCTGTGGGCGACGGTCCTGCCGTTCGCCGGCTACGCGTTCAACAAGTCCCACGCGGCCGGCTACGCCCTGGTCGCGTACTGGACGGCCTACCTCAAGGCCAACTACCCGGCCGAGTACATGGCCGGGCTGCTGACCTCCAACGGTGACAACAAGGACAAGATGGCCGTCTACCTGGCGGAATGCCGCCGGATGGGCGTGCAGGTGCTGTCGCCGGACGTCAACGAGTCGAAGGAGACCTTCGCGGCGGTCTCCGGCAACATCCGCTTCGGCATGAGCGCGATCCGCAACGTCGGTTCGAACGTGGTGGCCTCGATCGTCAAGAGCCGCGAGGAGCACGGTCGCTACACCTCGTTCACCGATTTCCTGGACAAGTCGGAGATCCTGGCGTGCAACAAGCGGGTCATCGAATCGCTGATCAAGGCGGGCGCGTTCGACTCGCTGCAGCACACCCGGATGTCGCTGTCGCAGCACCACGAAGCCGCGGTGGACGCGGTGATCGGGCTCAAGCGGCAGCAGGCGATGGGCCAGTTCGACCTGTTCGGGTCGGACGAATCCGACGACAGCGCGGAAGCATCGCCGCTGGCGCACCTGCAGTTCGGCGACGACGAGTGGCCGCGCAAGCAGCTGCTGGCCTACGAGCGCGAGATGCTGGGCCTCTACGTCTCGGCGCACCCGCTCGACGGTGCGCAGGGGCTGCTGGCGCCCTACCAGGACACCGGGATCGCCGAGCTCGTCGGCGGTGAGCGGGAGTCCGGCGGCGGCAAGGAGCAGATCAAGATCGCCGGGATGATCTCGGGGATCCAGCGCCGCATCAACAAGAACGGCCACCCGTGGGCGATCGTGACGCTGGAGGACCTGGACGCCTCGGTCGAGGTGCTGTTCTTCCCGAAGTCCTACGAGATGTTCGCCGACTGCCTGGTGGAGGACACCGCGCTGGCGGTCAAGGGCCGCATCAACGAGCGCGAGGGCACGATCAGCATCTTCGCCTCGGACGCGGTCCCGGTGGACATCTCGGCGGCCGAGACCGAGCAGGGCGACGATTCGGCGTTCGTGATCAAGGTGCCGGTGGGCAGGGTGGACCAGTCGCTGGTCAACGAGCTCAAGCGGACCCTGCGGGCGCATTCCGGGACGACCCCGGTGCACCTGAAGCTGCAGAGCCCGCGCGGGACGACGCGGCTGGCGCTGTCGAGCGATTTCTTCGTGTCGACGGAGAACGGCTTGCAGGGCGAGCTCAAGGGACTGCTCGGGGCGGGTTGCTTCGAAGTGGCGTGATTCGTCGGGTTTGCGCTGAGAGGGCCCTCAGTCCGGTGTGACAAGCCGTTGTGAACGGTGTTCACTGGATTTGAGGGTTCTCCCCGCCTACCCGAAGGAAGCTCGATGCCCACCACTGAGGCGCACCTCGACGCCGTGCCGTTCGACAGCGAATTCGTCTCGAACCTCTACGACCGCTACGGCGAAATCCGTTCCGCCACACCGGTTCAGCGCATGATCACCCCGCACGGCCTGCCGGTCTGGACGATCACGCGGCACGAGGACGCCAAGGCGGCGCTGACGGATTCGCGGCTGGCCAAGGACTTCCGCCGCAGCCGCGAGGTGATCCTGGCCAAGGCCGGCGGAACCGGTCGGCCCTTCAACAGCGACGACCTCAGCGAGCAGATGCTCAACCTGGACCCGCCGGACCACACGCGGCTGCGGAAGCTGGTGGTCAAGGCGTTCACCGCCCGCCGGATCGAGTCGCTGCGGCCTCGCGTGGAGGAGATCACCGCCGAACTGCTGGACGCGATGGCCGGGTCCACCGAGGTGGAACTGCTCGACGCCCTGGCGTTCCCGCTGCCGATCCGGGTGATCTGCGAGCTGCTGGGGGTCGACGAGAGCCGTCGCGACGACTTTCGGCAGTGGACCAACACCCTGCTGGACGCCTCCGACGACGAATCGCGGGCGCAGGCCGGCAAGGCGATGGCCGCCTACCTGGTCGAGCTCGTCGCCGCCAAGCGCGAGAGCCCGGCCGACGACCTGCTCACGGCGTTGATCGAGGTGTCCGAGGACGAGGACCGGCTCAGCGAGGGCGAGCTGATCTCGATGGTGTTCCTGCTGCTGGTGGCCGGTCACGAGACGACGGTGAACCTGATCGGCAACGGTGTGCTGGCGCTGCTGCGCAACCCCGAGCAGTGGGCGTCGCTGGTCGCCGACACGAGCCTGGTGACCGGAGCGGTGGAGGAGGTGCTGCGCTTCGACGGCCCGGTCATGCACGGGACCTTCCGGCACACCACCGAAGCCGTGGTCATCGGTGACGTGGAGATCCCGGCCGGCGAGATCGTGTGGGTGGGTCTGGCCTCGGCCAACCACGACCCGGAGAAGTTCCCGGAGCCCGAGCGGTTCGACATCGGCCGCGACCCGCACGGGCACCTGTCGTTCGGGCACGGCATCCACTTCTGCCTGGGCGCTCAGCTCGCCCGCATGGAGGCGCAGATCGCGCTGCGCCAACTCGCCGAGCGCTTCCCCGGGCTGAGCGCGGCCGGGGAGCTCGACGACGTCGAATGGCGGTTCTCCACGCTGATCCACGGCCTGCAGCGGCTGCCCGTCCGCCTGGCGTAGTTTCCCGTTTTGCCCGGCGAGGGTCGGTGCGCGCGAGGTTTACTGGACTCACAACTCGTGGATGGGGGTTCCATGACGGCGCACACCGACCCGATTCCCTTCGACGCCGGGTTCGCGCAGGACCTGCACGCCCGCTACGCCCAGTTGCGGGCCGCCGGACCGGTGCACCGACTGGTCAACGAGAGCGGTCTGCCGGTCTGGGTGGTGACCCGGTACGACGACGCCCGCGCGCTGCTGGCCGATCCCCGGCTCGGCAAGGACGCGCAGACCATCTTCCGGCTGGTCATGGACCGGTTCGCGCCCGGTGCCGAGCGGCCGGACCCGGCGGAGTCGGAGGACGGCAGGTTCGCCGGCGGCGGGTTCGACATGCACATGCTCAACATGGATCCGCCGGACCACACGCGGCTGCGGAAGCTGGTGGTCAAGGCGTTCACCGCCCGTCGCATCGAGTCGCTGCGGCCCCGGATCGAGCAGATCAGCGAGGAACTGCTGACCGCGATGGCCGGTGAGTCCGAAGTGGACATCTTGGACGCGTTCGCGTTCCCGCTGCCGATCCGGGTGATCTGCGAGCTGCTGGGGGTCGACGAGAGCCGCCGCGACGACTTCCGGCGCTGGACCAACCAGCTGCTCGACGACCTCGACGCAGAAGCGTCCGTGCAGGCGGCTGGCGAGATGTCGAAGTACCTGACCGAACTGCTCGCCGCCAAGCGCGAGAACCCCGGTGACGACCTGCTCACGGCGTTGATCGAGGTGTCCGAGGACGAGGACCGGCTCAGCGAGGGCGAGCTGATCTCGATGGTGTTCCTGCTGCTGGTGGCCGGTCACGAGACGACGGTGAACCTGATCGGCAACGG